>DATDLO010000275.1:0-4897 GCA_036519215.1 Oxalicibacterium sp. | reverse complement strand
GCAATGGCAATGTCGCCTTCGCTACGATAGCGGGCCAGCAACGCACGATCACTGCGTTTCTGCTCTTCGATCGCGGCAAGTTCGTCCTGGCGCTGCTGTTCCTGCAAGACTTGTTCGCGTTTCTGTTCAGGCGTCAGCGGCGCGGCGATTTCCCGTTTCAGCACGCCGTTGCTGCCGTATTCACGCAGCGGCCGGTTCGCGCACTCCGAAATCGGGCGATCGGACGTGAAGGTACGGCCGTTCGCGTCCTTGCACATGTAGAACGTGCCGGCATGCGACGCTGCCGCACAAAACAGCGACAACAATGACAGCAACGACAACAAACGCAGCGTTCTTACCGCAGCTTGCATTCCACTCCCCCCACAGAAAAACGACGATCAACTCACGCCGTACTTTCTGCGGTACGCCGCGATCGCCTCCTTGTACTGCGCCTGCTCGGTTCCTGCGCCGGCGTTCGAAATGTATTCGAACAGGTCGGACAGGTTGCCGATCGAAATCACCGGCATACCGTAGGTATTGCTGACGTCCTGCACCGCCGAATGCGCGGACAGCGCATCGTCCTTGCCCGAACGCTCCATGCGATCCAGCGCGATCAGCACCGCACATGGCGTCGCACCCGCCGCGCGGATCATGTCGACCGATTCGCGCACCGAGGTGCCGGCCGAGATCACGTCGTCGATGATCACCACACGGCCTTCCAGCTTGGCGCCGACGATGGTGCCGCCTTCGCCGTGATCCTTGGCTTCCTTGCGGTTGAACGCAAACGGCACGTCGCGTCCGCGGTTCGCCAGCGCCACCGCGGTGGCCGACGCCAGCGTGATGCCCTTGTACGCAGGCCCGAACAGCATGTCGAACTGCAGCCCGGAGTCGATCAGCGTCTTCGCGTAGAAATCCGCAATGCGCGCCAGCGTACCGCCCTGGTTGAACAAGCCGGCATTGAAAAAATACGGTGACGTCCGTCCCGCCTTGGTGACGAATTCGCCGAAGCGCAATACGCCGGCGTCGACCGCAAATCTGATGAATTCCTGCCGCAAATTGTTCAAGACGACCTCATGACGAAAGAAAAAGTGACGAAATTTGTCGCTACTGCCGCGACGAAGGCCACATTTTAAATCGTTATCGGACGATTCTCGCTGTCAATGCAAAGGCCGTGCCTGTCGGCCCAGCGCATCGCCGCCGCCGAATCGGGTATCCTGTGCCCCTCTATTTTTGCGACGACACCATGAAAATCATCTCCGCCAACCTGAACGGCATCCGTTCGGCAGCCAGGAAAGGCTTCTTTCCGTGGATGGACAAGCAGAATGCCGATTTCGTCTGCGTGCAGGAACTGAAGGCGCAGGCAACCGACATGACGACGGAATTCCTGACGCCGGAAGGCTATCGCGGCTATTTCCACTACGCAGAGAAAAAGGGCTATTCCGGCGCCGGCGTCTATTGCCGCAACGAACCGGACAACGTGCAGATCGGCTTCAACTGCCCGGAATTCGATGCCGAGGGCCGCTACGTGCAATGCGATTTCGGCAAGCTCAGCGTGATTTCTGTTTACTGCCCGTCGGGCTCGTCGAGCGAGGAACGGCAGCAGGCGAAATTTCGCTTCATGGACCTGTTCCTGCCGCACCTGATCGAACTGAAGGCATGCGGTCGCGAGTTCGTCATCTGTGGCGACTGGAACATCGCGCACAACGAAATCGACCTGAAGAACTACAAGGGCAATCGCAAGAATTCCGGTTTCCTGCCGGAAGAGCGCGCATGGCTGACGCACCTGTTCGACGAAGTCGGCTTCGTCGACGTGTTCCGCCGCATCGATGTGCGGCCCGAGCAATACACATGGTGGAGCAATCGCGGCCAGGCCTGGGCCAAGAACGTCGGGTGGCGCATCGATTACCAGATCGCTACGCCGGACTTCGCCGCTACCGCGCAAAGCGTCTCGATCTACAAGGACGAACGCTTCAGCGATCACGCGCCGCTGACTATCGATTACGACTGGCAGCTTTGATCATTCCCGCCGCGTTCGGATCACAAGTCACGCTGCTGACCTTGCATGATCCGATGCAGCGGTGGCAATGACGGCATTCACCGCATCTCCATGTTTCTCCGCAATTCAATTTCTGCGCTTCAGTTTCTGCACCTCAATCTCCGCATTTCAAACACGTCACAACACTGCATCGTGGTGCACGCGCCTTCCTGCGCAGCAACTTCATCAAATCGTCATATCGCATTCCTATAATCCGCTCACCCAAACCCGGATTATCCTGAGCGCCTGTCGGCCGCGGCCGGCCCGCATCCAGACAGGTGCTCCCAGCCAACGGAACCCCTTATGTCAGACCTTGCCATCCCTTCGCGTCGCAAAGCGCTGAAACTGCTCTCTGCCGTACCATTGCTTCCGCTCGGATCGATGGCGACGGCTTCGCTGCTCGCCGGCTGCAGCAACATCGGCCGCGCCGCTTCCGGTACGGCCGGCTACGCCGCCACATCCTTCACCGCAATGGCAGCGCCCACGGATGCCGCCGCGATGGCGACAACGACCGTGGGTTCCGTCATGAACGTCCATTTCAGCGACGACACGGTGCGACGCTACAAACTCGCCTACCAGCCGTTCTTCCTGACCGGCACCGAAGTGCCGAAGCAGGGCGGCGGTCTCATCGTTGCCGGCGGCTACTACGACATTCATAACAAGCCGATCATGGATACGTCCGGTGCCACGCCGCGCCAGTATTTTTCCGATTCGCCAGACGGTACCTCGCTGCTCGCCCTACCGAATCCGACCATACCCGGCATCAAGGGCAAGGCCGTGTTCGCCGTCGTGCAGTTCGAGTACACGAGCAACAATGCAGGCGGCGAAGACGTCTACGGCCAGTTGCCGTCGCCGATCGCCGTGCTGACGCTAGACCAGGATCAGTCCACCGGCAAACTGACGCTGGTGCAGTATCACAATGTCGATACCTCTGGCGTGCATGGTTTGTGGATTACCTGCGGCGCCAGCCTGTCGCCTTGGGGCACGCATCTGTCGAGCGAGGAATACGAACCGAACGTACCCTTCCTCGGCGCACCCGCCGGCAATCGCAACAACACCTCGCCGTATTTCAACAGCTTCAGCCTGCACACGTTCAAGGCCGCCTACGGCACGCCCGGCGGCGCCAATCCGTACCACTACGGCCACGTGCCGGAAGTCACCGTTCATCCGGACGGCAGCGGCAGCATCAGGAAGCATTACTGCCTCGGCCGCATCTCGCACGAACTGATCCAGGTAATGCCGGACGAGCGCACCGTACTGATGGGCGACGACTATACGAACGGCGGCCTGTTCATGTTCGTGTCCGACAAGGAAAAAGATCTGTCGGCAGGAACGCTGTACGTCGCCAAGCTGACTTCCAGCCTGACGCTGGACACCGCGTCCGCCGGTGCGACGCTCAGCTGGATCAAACTCGGCCATGCGACCAGCGACGAGATCGAAACGTTGATCGACAGCGGCATCCGGTTGGACGACTTCATGCACGTCACCGATACGGACATGCGCGCCGATCCAGGCTACACGAAGATCTTTGCCGACAAGAACGCCAACTGGGTGAAGCTGGTCGATCCCGCCGATGCCAGGCTGGTGAAGGCCGTCGCCTTCCTCGAAACCCATCGCTATGCCAATCTGAAAGGCGCCAGCATGGGCTTCACGAAACTGGAAGGCACGACCGTCAACATCAAGGACAAGATCGCCTACTCGGCGCTGCAGAACATTCAGGATTCGATGATCGCCGGCCACGCTGCCAACCGCCCCGACACCAACATCGCGCTGCTGCTGGGTGAAGACATCGCCGCCGATGCGCTGGGCAACAAATCGAATCCGGACAAGATCGGCAATCCGGATAATCTGAAATTCTCCGAGAAGATGCGCACGCTCTTCATCGGCGAAGACAGCAGCCGCCACACGAACAACTTCCTGTGGGCCTATCACGTCGATACAAAGAAATTGTCGCGCCTGATGTCGCTGCCTGCCGGTGCCGAATCCACCGGCCTGCATGCGGTCGACGAAATCAACGACTGGACCTACATCATGAGCAACTTCCAGCATCCGGGCGAAGGCACCGCCAAAGCCGGCATCGCGGATAAACGCTTGCGCGCTGACGTCGTCACGGCGATCAACAAAAACTACGGCAACAAATATCAGGCTGCCGTCGGCTACCTGACCGCAGATCCGCTCCAGCCGAGCCTGTCCTGAACCGAACGCCGGTTTCCGCGTCATCCGAAGCAGCGCCCTTGATGCAACGTCAAGGCACTGTTTTATAGACAGCAGCGCGGCCTGTCCCGCACTACAATCTCTCCTTTATCAGGACGTTCCGTTTCATGCCCGTTTTATCGCGTTTGCGCACTGGCGCAACACCTTTTCTCTTCATCCTGCTCGGCATCATCTATGCATCGTGGGCGGCACGCATCCCCGCGATCCGCGACGGCCTGCAACTGACGCCGGCGCAACTGGGCATCGTGCTGCTGGGCGGCGGCTTCGGTGCCGTCGCCTCATTCCCGCTGGCGGCCGGCATGGTCGCGCGCTACGGTGCGCGGCGTGCTGCCTGGTATGCCGGCCTCGCACTGATCGCCGTTCTGCCGTGCACGGCATTGGCGCCCAACATGCCGCTGCTGGTGATGGCCGTCGTCGTGCTGGGCGCCGGCTCGGGCTGCTTCGACGTTGCCATCAATGCGCTCGGCACCGCGCAGGAAAAATCCGCAGGACGATCGACAATGTCGCTGCTGCATGCGTGGTTCTGCGTCGGCACGCTGTCGGGTGCGCTGCTGGGCAGCCTGCTGGCCGGTCTGGCGATCACGCCGCCCGTGCATTTCGTTGCAATCTCGCTGTTGCTGTTGTTGCCGCTGGCGCTCGCCTACCGCGCACTGCCATCGGATCGCGTCG
>DATDLO010000274.1:0-3606 GCA_036519215.1 Oxalicibacterium sp. | reverse complement strand
AACAAGCACTTCGGCGAACTGTTCCCGATCCTGTTCGGCGGCGGCCAGGCCAAGCTGATCATGACCGGCGAGGAAATTCTGGATTCCGGCGTGCAGGTGATGGCGCAGCCGCCCGGCAAGAAGAATGCGACGATCCACCTGCTGTCCGGCGGCGAGAAGGCGCTGACGGCGACGGCGCTGGTGTTCTCGATGTTCCAGCTGAATCCGGCGCCGTTCTGCCTGCTGGACGAGGTGGATGCGCCGCTGGATGATGCCAATACCGAACGCTTCTGCAACATGGTCAAGCGCATGTCGTCGCACACGCAGTTCCTCTTCATCTCGCACAACAAGATCGCGATGGAGATGGCGCAGCAGTTGATCGGCGTGACAATGCAGGAGCAGGGCGTGTCGCGTATCGTCGCAGTCGACATGGAATCGGCGGCGAACTTCGCGTCAGAGGCGGCATAAGTTGCAGCCGGGAACGGATAGGAAACCTGGTGCCTGACTACGCGCCGATTAGATGTTTTCCTGCCGCTCTTCAACGTCGAGCGAAGACGCGAAACGCCCGGTGCGTCAGTCTTTCCGGCAGGTATGCCGGCTTGACAAAAATTCTTTGCAGCACTTACCCTAGACACGGCACCATGCGGGTTGCCGCGCCATCGATGGCTTGTATCGAATCGGCTGTCGGAACCTGTCGAACCTTTGGATTTATATGAGTCAATCCGATTTTCCTTCTTCATCCCGGCTTCGCGCATGCGTCGCGATGCCGCTCTCATCTTCTCGACAACTCATTGAAACGGCCGGTGCAGCATGACGGATCTTCAGACCAGCCTGATCGTGATCGGCGCCGTGATTGTCGGCGGCGTTATCAGCTACAACAAATGGCAGGAATACAAGGCGAAGAAGAGTGTCGAACGCGCTTTTTCGTCGTCGCATGACGATGTGTTGATGGGGGCTGGAGAGCGGCCATCTCCGAACGAAGAGCGGCGGGAACCGGGGTTTGCATCGGCAGACGCCAAGTTCGATACGCGGGGCGATTACGAGGCGATCCAGCAGGAAGCGATCGACCAGGATCTGCCGGCCGATGCGGCGGCCATCGGTTCGCTGGACGCGGCGCCGGTTGAACTGGCCACTGCCGTTGAGGAACGCGATCTGCCGGTCGATTACCTGATCGACTGCACGATTCCGTTGACGCCGGTCATGCAATTGCGCGGCGAAAAAGTGCTGGCGGCGATCCAGACCTTGCGCCACGTCGGCGGCAAGCCGGTGCACTTCATCGGCCAGCGCATGGATGCGAAATGGGAAGCCATTACGCATGGCGGCGTCTACAAGGCGCTGACGGCCGGCGTGCAACTGGCCAACCGCAGCAGCGCGCTGAATGAACTCGAATATTCCGAATTCGTGATGAAGTTGCGCCAGATTGCCGACGATCTGGATGCCGATCCCGATGTGCCGGACATGACCGAAGTGATGGCAAGTTCGCGGGCATTGCATCATTTCGTGACCGAGTACGATGCCAAGCTCAGCGTCAATGTGCGTACCAACGGTGCGCCATGGTCGGTGACGACCTTGTTGGCTGCACTGGAGCGGCAAGGTTTCGACGTGCGTCCGGAAGGCCGCCTGGTGATGCCGGACGGCGAGGGCGGTGTGCTGTTCTCGCTGTCGACCAACGTCACGCTGGCGGAGGAAACCACCAGCCACCTGACGTTGCTGCTCGATGTGCCTGTCGTCGCACCGGCACGCGACGGCTTCGGCGCGATGATCGCCTGCGCGCGCGCGCTGTCGACGCGTCTCGACGGCACGGTTGTCGACGACGGCAACCAGCCGCTGGCCGATACTGCGCTGAGCGAGATCGCAGGCCAGCTCGAAGCCTTCTATGCCGACATGGACGCGGCGGATATTCCGGCCGGTTCGGCACGCTCACTGCGCCTGTTCAACTGATTCCTGTCCGATGATGCAATCCGATATGTTCGGCGCGGCGGCGGGCGAGGCGCCGGACCCGCGTAATCCTGCCGAACGCGCGCGGTGGCTGCGCGCCGAACTCAACCGCCACAATCACGCTTACCATGTCCTCGACAATCCGACGATTCCCGATGCGGAATACGACAAGCTGTTCGTCGAACTGCAGCAGGTCGAGGCAGACAATCCCGATCTGATCGTTCCCGATTCACCGACGCAGCGTGTCGGTGCATTGGCAGCGACGGCCTTTCCACCGGTCACGCATGCCGTACCGATGCTGTCGCTGGGGAACGGCTTCGATGACGAAGACATCGCCAATTTCGATCGTCGCGTGCGCGAGGGATTGAATACGGAAGATGATGTCGAATATGCGACAGAACTGAAGTTCGACGGCCTGGCAATCAACCTGCGTTACGAGAACGGCATCCTGACCGGCGCTGCCACGCGCGGCGACGGCTTCACCGGCGAAAATGTCACGGCGAACATCCGCACGATACGTGCGATTCCGCTGCGCCTGCATACAAACAATCCGCCGGCAGTGATCGACATTCGCGGCGAAGTGATGATGTACAAGGCCGATCTGGCCAAGCTGAATGCCAAGCAACGCGAAGCTGGCGCCAAGGAGTTTGCCAATCCGCGCAATGCGGCGGCCGGCAGCTTGCGCCAGCTGGATTCGCGCATCACGGCGCAACGCACCTTGCGTTTCTTCGCCTACGGCATCGGTGCATTGGAAGGCATGGAAATGCCGTCGTCGCATTCGGCGTTGCTGGACTGGTATCGCGAACTCGGCATGCCGGTTTGCGAAGAGCGTGCAGTCGTGAAGGGCGCGCAGGGTCTGCTGGATTTCTATCGCGGTATCGGCGACAAGCGCAAGAGCTTGCCGTACGAGATCGATGGCGTCGTATACAAGGTCAACGATGCGGCACAGCAGCAGCAATTGGGTTTCGTATCGCGCGCACCGCGTTTCGCGCTGGCACACAAGTTCCCGGCGGAAGAAGCGCTGACCACGGTGCAGGATATCGAGGTACAGGTCGGCCGTACCGGCGCAATCACGCCAGTTGCGCGATTGACGCCGGTTTCCGTCGGCGGTGTGACAGTGACGAATGCGACGCTGCACAACGAGGACGAAGTGCGACGCAAGGACATACGTATCGGCGATACTGTCATCGTGCGCCGTGCCGGCGACGTGATTCCCGAAGTGCTGTCTTACGTGCCGGAACGGCGTCCAGCCGATGCGCGCGAATTTGAAATGCCGACAGCTTGTCCGGTCTGCGGTTCGCCCATCGTGCGGGCCGAAGACGAAGCCGTGGCGCGCTGCTCGGGCGGTTGGGTCAAATGCGCCGCGCAGCGCAAGGGCGGCTTGCTGCATTTCGTCTCGCGCCGGGCGATGGATATCGAGGGCTTTGGCGATCAGTTGATCGAGCAGTTGGTCGACAAGCACATCATCACAACTGCTGCGGACCTGTACAAGATTGGCTTCCGCGCGCTGGCCGAGCTGGACCGCATGGCGGACAAATCGGCGCAGATTGTGATGACGGCGCTGGAGAAATCGAAATCGACGACGCTGGCGCGCTTCATCTATGCGCTGGGCATCCGTCACGTCGGCGAAGCGACGGCGAAGGAGCTGGCGCGCCATTTCGGCAATCTGGACGCCATCCTGGTGGCGAG
>DATDLO010000273.1:0-4259 GCA_036519215.1 Oxalicibacterium sp. | reverse complement strand
TACCAAGTATCACTACCTGGTGCCGGAATGGACGGACGACGTGCGTTTCGACGGCGGCATCGACTGGCTGTTCGAGGAAAACGCCGAAGCCGTGGCGCTCGGCCATCAAACCAAGGTCACGCTGGTTGGCCCGTTGACGCTGCTGTATCTGGGCAAGATCAAATCCGGTTTTGCGAACAAGCTGGAACTGCTGCCGCGCGTGATCGCCGGCTATGAAAATCTGCTGGCGCGCCTGAAGCAGGCCGGTGTGCAATGGGTGCAGATCGACGAACCCATTCTCGCGCTCGAACTGGATGCCGCTTGGGTGGATGCGTTCGCGCCGACTTATGAACGCCTGTCGCGCAATGCACCGTCGTTGCTGCTGGCAACCTATTTCGATCATGTGCGTCGCCACGCCGATCTGTTGCGTACGCTGCCGGTGGCGGGCGTTCATCTGGATTTGGTACGCGGCGCCGGGCAACTGGACGATTTTGCCAACGACTGGCCCGTAGATCGCGTGCTGTCTGCAGGCAGCATCGATGGACGCAATATCTGGCGTGCCGATCTGGATGGCGTGCTGGCGGCGCTGCAGCCGTTGCAGCAGAAACTGGGCGACAGCTTGTGGATCGCTTCCAGCTGCTCGCTGCTGCATGTGCCGGTCGATCTGGCGCATGAAAACAAGCTGGATGCGGAGCTGAAGGGCTGGCTGGCTTTCGCTGCGCAAAAGGTCGAGGAAATCGCCGCGCTGAAGCAGGCATTGAACGGCAATCGTGCAGCGGTGGCGGAGCAGTTCGCAGCATCCGCGCAGGTGGCAGCTTCGCGCAAGGCTTCGCCGCGCATCCATAATCCGCTGGTACAGAAGCGCCTGCAGGAAATCGCATCGGTGCCGGCCACGCGGGCGACGGCGTTTGCCGAGCGCATCGTCAAGCAGCAGGCACGCTTCCAGCTACCGGCTTTTCCAACGACCAATATCGGCTCCTTTCCGCAGACGGCAGACATCCGCCAGGCGCGCGCCCAGTACAAGCGCGGCGAGATCGGCCATCTGGAATACCTGAACCGCATGCGTGACGAGATCCGCCATGTCGTGCAGCAGCAGGAAGAAGTCGGCCTTGACGTGCTGGTGCACGGCGAAGCGGAACGCAACGACATGGTCGAATACTTCGGCGAACAATTGTGGGGCTATGCCTTCACCGCCAATGGCTGGGTGCAAAGCTACGGTTCGCGCTGCGTGAAGCCGCCTGTCATCTACGGCGACGTCTATCGCCCGGAAGCGATGACGGTCGGCTGGAGCGAGTTCGCACAAAGCCTGACCAGCAAGCCGATGAAAGGCATGCTGACCGGCCCGGTGACGATGCTGCAATGGTCGTTCGTGCGCGACGACCAGCCGCGCGAAACGACGGCGCTGCAGATTGCCCTGGCGTTGCGCGATGAAGTGGTGGACTTGGAGAAGGCCGGCATCGGCATGATCCAGATCGACGAACCGGCTTTCCGCGAAGGCCTGCCACTGAAAGCCGCAGATTGGCCGCATTACCTGGACTGGGCGGTGCGCGCGTTCCGCATCACCGCTTCCGGCGTGCGCGACGATACGCAGATCCACACGCACATGTGCTATTCGGAATTCAACGATATCCTGCCGTGGATCGCCGCGATGGATGCGGACGTCATCACCATCGAGACATCGCGTTCGGACATGGAATTGCTGGATGGTTTCGGCGAGTTCGACTATCCGAACGATATCGGCCCCGGTGTCTACGACATCCATTCGCCGCGCGTACCGAGGGTCGAAGAGATGCAGCGCCTGTTGCGCAAGGCGCGCGGCGTGATCCCGGATGCGCGCCTGTGGGTCAACCCGGATTGCGGTCTGAAGACGCGCGGCTGGCCGGAAACGATCGCCGCGTTGCAGAACATGGTGCTGGCGGCCCGCACATTGCGTGAGGAAATTGCAGTTTCGTAACCTCCTTATGATCTTCATCCTGCAATAACAGCGCAAGCTGACGCTGAAAAGCGGATATCGAGCAAACCGGTGTTCGCTTTTTGTTTTATGGCCGCGGACCGATTAAGCGACTGCGCACACGCTGGAATTGCTAGAATGGCGCATTGCCGATTCTGCCGAGCAATCCGTCACAACCGCGCAGGATCTC
This sequence comes from Oxalicibacterium sp., assembly GCA_036519215.1. Lineage (GTDB taxonomy): Bacteria > Pseudomonadota > Gammaproteobacteria > Burkholderiales > Burkholderiaceae_D > Oxalicibacterium. Next base: position 2,139 of record DATDLO010000273.1, on the reverse strand, counting down.
CCCTTGTCATTCTCTCCAAGAAACTCCCTATGCTGAGTTACCGCCATGGCTTCCACGCCGGCAATCACGCCGACGTACTCAAGCACCTTGTTCTGATTCAGTTGCTGAAATACCTGAACCAGAAGGACACGCCGTACATGTACATCGATACCCATTCGGGAGCCGGCGTGTACGCGCTCGACAGCGGTTACGCAACCAAGAACGCAGAGTTCGAAACCGGTATTGCCAGACTGTGGGAACGCAAGGATCTGCCACCGGCGCTGGCCGATTACGTGGATGTGGTGAAGGCGCTGAATCCGAGCGGCAAGATGCGCTATTACCCCGGTTCGCCGTACTGCGCCGATGCCGTCATGCGTGAGCAGGACAGACTGCGTCTGTTCGAACTGCATCCGAGCGATGTCAAACTGCTGGCCGATAATTTCCGCAAACTGGAAGCGCATGCTGCGGAGCAGGGCAAGCGCCCGACCGCGCGCGGCAAGCGCGTGATGATCGAAAAGGGCAATGGCTTTGTCGGCATGAAGGCCTTGGTGCCGCCGCCGTCGCGACGCGCCCTGGTACTGATTGATCCGCCATACGAAGACAAGACCGATTACCGCAGTACGACAACTGCCGTTGCCGAAGGATTGACACGCTTTGCTACCGGCACGTATGCAGTCTGGTATCCGGTGCTGAACCGTATGGAGTCGCGGCAGTTGCCGGAGAAGTTGAAGAAGATTCCTTCCAATGGCTGGCTGAATGTGACGCTGTCGGTTTCATCACCGTCACCAGATGGTTTCGGCCTGCACAGCAGCGGCATGTTCATTCACAATCCGCCGTGGACGCTGGAAGCCACGCTGCGTGAATTGATGCCTTATCTCGTTTCTACATTGGGTACGGATGGCGGCGCCGGCTTCACGCTGGAGAGCGGCCAAGGGGCGCCGGTATCGCGACGCGTTGCCAAGGATGCATGATTCGTGCGTTTGTCTTATAACTTGCCTTTTGGAAATCTCGGCGGAATAATGGAGCGGCATAAACGATGTACAGAGCCGCTCCTCCATCGAGTAGAAGGCAGGCGCTGAAAAAAGAAAAAACAGGAACGTGAACCGGTCGATCGCACGTTCCGCTGGAATGAGACAACCACCTGATGATCACCACCGGAATCGATCAGCATTGCGCTGACAATCTCCCCCGTGCGAAGGAATTCTTTCTCGCACGTCAACCCATATTGAACAGCAAGGAAAATCTGGTGGCCTACGAGTTGCTGTTCCGCCATGCAATGGTGGGGCCGGCAAACGTGGTCGACGATCTTTCCGCCACGGCTTCCGTCATTGCGCACGCGTCCGAACTGGGCATCGTCAATGTGATCGGCGGAGCGCTGGGTTTCTTCAATGTCGATGCGGCCGTGTTGATGTGCGACTTCGTGAATTTCCTGCCGAGCGACAAGGTCGTGCTGGAGATTCTTGAAACGGTCGAGGCCACTCCCGAGCTGATCGCACGCGTATCGGAACTGGCGGCACAGGGCTACACCTTCGCGCTGGACGACGTGACCTGCTGCAGCGAGGCACTACAGCAACTGCTGCCGCTGGTGAAGATCATCAAGATCGACATCACCGGCATGGACGAACAGAAACTGACGACGCTTGCCCTGCATTTCAAGAGTGCGGGCAAATTGCTGCTGGCAGAAAAGGTCGAAACCATCGAGCAGTTCCGCATCTGCATGGGGCTTGGTTTCCATTATTTCCAGGGCTACTACTTTGCGCGTCCGGTCATCCTGTCGGGCAAGAAGCTGGCGCCATCGCAAGTGATCATCATGGAGCTGATGGCCATGATCGTTGCTGATGCCGAGAATACAGAAATCGAATCGGGTATCAAGAAGGATGCATCGCTGGTATTGACGCTGCTGCGTCTGGCGAATTCGCCGGGAGCGGGCATGCTGCAGCGTATCGATTCGTTGAGCCAGGCACTGGCGGTGCTGGGGCGCCGTCAGTTGCAGCGCTGGCTGCAGATCATGCTGTACGCCGACAGCGAGCGCGGTCATTTCACTTCGCCGTTGCTGCAGCTGGCTTCCACGCGCGGCAAGCTGCTGGAACTGATCACCGAGAAATTGCATCCGGGCGAGCGGACGATGGCCGATATCGCTTTCACTGTCGGCATCATGTC
>DATDLO010000272.1:0-2994 GCA_036519215.1 Oxalicibacterium sp. | reverse complement strand
ATACCCATGGCCGTGCCGATCAATTGCGACATGAAGGAAACGCCGCCCAAACCGCCCAGCGCCTTCGTCCCGAAAATTCCGGCAGCGAGACCGCCCCATGTACCGCATAGTCCGTGCAAAGGCCAGACACCCAACACGTCGTCGATTTTCCATTTGTTCTGCGTCAACGCGAACATCCGGACAAAGATAAAGCCGCCGATCGCACCAGTCACCAGCGCGCCCAGCGGATGCATCAGATTCGAGCCGGCGCATACTGCTACCAGACCGGCAAGCGGACCGTTATGCACATAGCCCGGATCGTTCTTGCCAGCCAGAAAAGCCGCCAGGGTGCCGCCGACCATGGCCATCAGCGAATTAACGGCGACCAGGCCGTTCATCTGCTCCATCGTCTGCGCGCTCATCACGTTGAAGCCGAACCAGCCGACCGTCAGAATCCATGCGCCCAGTGCCAGAAAGGGAATGCTTGATGGCGGATGTGCAGCGATGGCACCTTCCTTCGTGTAACGTCCGCGTCGCGCGCCGAGGAATAGCACAGCCGGCAACGCGATCCAGCCACCGACCGCATGCACGACTACCGAACCCGCGAAATCATGAAAGTCTTCCGAGAACGTTGCATGCAGCCATGCCTGAATGCCGAAATGCTGGTTCCATGCGATGCCCTCAAAGAAGGGATAGACCAACCCGACAATCAGCGCCGTCGCCAGCAATTGCGGATGAAAGCGTGCACGTTCGGCAATCCCGCCCGAAATGATCGCCGGAATCGCCGCGGCAAAAGTCAGCAGAAAAAAGAACTTCACCAACTCAAACCCGTTGCGTTGCGATAGCACCTCTGCATTACCGAAAAAGCTGGTGCCATAGGCAATCGCGTAACCGACAAAGAAATAGGCAATGGTCGACACGGCAAAATCGACTAATATTTTGACCAGTGCATTGACTTGGTTTTTCTTGCGTACCGTGCCCAGTTCCAGAAAAGCAAACCCGGCATGCATCGCCAACACCATGATGGCGCCGAGCATGATGAACAGGGCATCGGTGCCGTTTTTAAGTGCATCCATGCGGAAAATCTCCCAATTAATGTGCATCGCAAACAAAATGACGCACCATAAAAGCAAAAATCGTTCCTTTTTGGTGACACTTGCAAGCACATGATTAATAAGGATTATTTTTCCACCCTTCTCAAATTTCCAGTGAACGCACCACAGCCGGGCAAAATAACGTGCCAATTTGGGGAGTACGCATGATTCCGTGGCTGGAAGCGGAAGACCCTTTTCCGGAAGTCTCCACCGCCCTGACCGAAGCAGATGGCGCAGCAGGTCTCCTGGCCGCCGGTGCCGACCTGTCACCGCAACGCCTGTTGATGGCTTATCGCGCTGGTATCTTCCCGTGGTTTTCGGATGGCCAACCGATCCTGTGGTGGAGCACGGACCCGCGCATGGTGCTGTTCGTCAACGAGTTCAGGATCTCCGACAGCCTGCGCAAAACCTTGCGCAAGGTGGAACAAAGCATGGCGAATGCGGGGCCATGGCAGGTACGCTTCGATCATGCCTTCGAAGATGTGATGCGCAATTGCGCAGAACCCCGGCGCGGTGAAGCGGGAACCTGGATATCCGACGACATCATCGCTGGCTACAGCGCCCTGCATCGCAGCGGCCACTCCCATTCGGCGGAAGTCTGGCTCGACGGCAAACTGGTCGGGGGCGCTTACGGTGTCAGTATCGGACGGATGTTTTACGGCGAATCGATGTTCGCACGCGTCAGCGACGCCTCCAAGATTGCGCTGGCTTACCTGGTTCGCTTCCTGCAAAGTCGCGGCGTTTCGATGATAGACTGCCAGCAGCAAACTGCGCATCTGGCTTCACTCGGCGCGCGGCCGATTCCGCGTGCCGAATTCGTTTCGCTGCTGCCGCATCTGGTCGATGCGCCGCAGATAAACGACTGGAAACCAATTGCGCCGCTGCCGGTCAACTGAACATACTCCTCGCGCAAGCACCCATGACGCATCCCAAGGAATTACCGTTCTCGACGCTGCAGTTCTACGCGACCGCACCTTATCCATGCAGTTATCTGGATGGCAGACAGGCGCGCTCACAGGTTGCCACACCCTCGCATCTGATCAATGCGGATGTTTATGCGGAACTGGTGAGAAACGGTTTCCGGCGCAGCGGCATCTTCACCTATCGTCCCTACTGCGACGGCTGCCAGGCATGCACGCCCGTTCGCATCCGTGTCGACGACTTCGTACCGAACCGCAGCCAGCGACGCGCGTGGACCCGTCATCGCGACTTGCAGGCTTCCGTTACCAAGCTGCTTTATCTGCCCGAACACTACGATCTTTATCTGCGTTATCAGACAGCGCGCCATGCCGGCGGCGGCATGGATCAGGACAGCCGCGAGCAGTATGCGCAATTTCTGTTGCAGAGCAAGGTCAACACGCGTCTTGTCGAATTTCGCGATGAGGAGGATGGCGCCTTGCGCATGATCAGCATCATCGACGTGCTCGGCGACGGCCTGTCGTCCGTCTACACTTTCTACGATCCCGATTCGGTCGGCGCCTCGTACGGCACCTACAATGTCCTGTGGCAGATCGAACAGGCCCGCCTGCTGAACATGCCTTACATCTACCTCGGTTACTGGATCGCGGAAAGCCCCAAGATGTCGTACAAGGTCAACTTCCAGCCCCTGGAAGCATTACGGCAGGGCGAATGGCAACCGTTGCTGCCTGACTGAGCCCAGCCCGTCCGCGCTAAAATGCATGCTTTGCGGCCGCCGCCCGGCAGCCGACCTGCTCATCGCCAGACAGCGCATATATCGTGTCCGAAAAATTTCTCTACTCCCTTGCCCGCCCCTTCCTGTTTTCCATCGATCCGGAAGCCGCACACAACCTGACCTTGCCGGCCCTGCGCCGCGCCGCATCGTGGGGCCTCACATCATCGTTCACACGCCCGACCGACGATCCGCGCACCGTGATGGGCATCACCTTTCCGAATCCGGTCG
>DATDLO010000271.1:0-3212 GCA_036519215.1 Oxalicibacterium sp. | reverse complement strand
AGTGTCGCTGGCGATCTCGCGCCATCTGGTGCGTTCGTTCTGCACGATGCACGATCTGCCGTATTTCGATCCGGCGCCGTTCTGCAATCACGGCGGCATCCTGTTCGACATCGACGGCCAGACCGATTTCGACGATGCGTTCGAACGCATGGCACAGACCCTGCGACGCGGCTTCGGCCCGTCGGACGAACTGGAACGCGAACTGACATTCCGCAAGGCCGCTTCCACGCGCCGCCACGCGAACCTGCTGTGGCGCTACTTCCGCTTTCAGTCGCGCCATGCGCCGGAGACGGGCGAGTGGAATGCGGTTCGCTCATGGCTGGTCCGTCATATTCCCGGCAAGCCGCGCATGCGCGTCAGTGGAGAGCTGACGGCATGACGATGCGTTTCCAGTCCGATGCAACGCATTGCGTAATGCATGGCAAAACGCATGGCGCGGCGCATGCGGAGGAAAGCCGCCGTGTTCGCTGATCGCACAATCGAAGACGGTGCATTGCGTTCACGCTGGCTGCCGCAGGAATCGAATGCGCATACGCTGATCGGCATCATCGTGCTGGCGGTGCTGGCCGGCATCGTCGTGCCGTTCTATGCCGATGCGATGGATTACCGTTTCGCGCGGCTGCTGGCGTTGCCTGCATTCCTGGTGTTCGGTTTCCTGCTACTGTTCAACCGGCTGTTCCTGCTGGGCCTGATTATCGTGTTCCGCTCGGCCGGCGACATCGTACTGGATACCACGCGCTTTTCGCTCGGCGGTTACGAAACCGGTGTCGGCGGCCTGATCAACCTGTGCGTGATCTTGCTGGCCTGCATGCTGGTAATCGAGAAACCGTCGCGCCTGCCGAAGAAGATGGTGATGGCGTGGCTGCCTTTCCTGCTGGTGGCGGCCTTCGGTGTCGCGCTTGCGCCGTCGAAGGGCGATGCGATTCGTACCTATCTGACGTTGCTGTCGTACTTCGCGATGTTCGTCGCCGCTTTCTATTTCGTGCAGTCGCCGCTGGATTTCCGCAAGTGCGTGAAGCTGGTGTTGTGGTCGTCGGCGATTCCGGCTTTGTATGCACCGGTCGACGTGCTGCTGCATGCCGGCGCCGGCGGGGCCGAAGGTTTCCGCCTGCAATCGACGTTCACGCACCCCAACATCATGGCGTTCTACCTGACGCTGATCATTTCGCTGACGCTGTTCACGCTGAAGGACAAGGTCTTGCGTCCGAGCGGGGCCGGCCGTGTCGGCCTGACGCTGTACATGATCTACCTGTTCGTTCTGCTGGTGCTGACGCAGACGCGCAGCGCATGGATCGCCTGCCTGCTGTTATTCGTCTTCTACGCGCTGCTGTTCGAGCGGCGCTACCTGATCTATCTGCTGGCGTTGCCGGTGGTGGCGCTGCTGGTGCCGGAGATTCGCGATCGCCTGGTCGACCTGGGCAGCGGCAACGAAGCGGTCGGCTACGCGAAGCTGAATTCGTTTGCATGGCGGCTGCAGATATGGGAAAGCGGCCTGCAATGGATGCAGCCGATGCGCTATCTGTTCGGTTACGGTATCGACGGCTTCCGCGTGTATTCGCCGATCTTCTTCGAGGCGGCCAACAAGATCAACTGGGGTGCGCACAACGTCTATGTGCAATGGTTCTTCGATGCGGGTGCAATCGGCCTGGTGGCCTATCTGTGGCTGTACGCCCGTACTGCTTTCTTCATTCGCCAGCTGGCGCGGCGCGACAGGCTGGCCGCCTTCATCGCGATCGCGATTGTGATCGTCTATCTGGTGGTTTCGTCGTCGGACAATATGTTCGGCTACCTGGTCTTCAACTGGTATTTCTGGTTCACGGTCGGCGCTGCCTGCGCACTGGCGGCCGGTGTACAGACGAAGCGGGCGACGCAGGCCACGCGCGAAAAAACGGAAGACGGGCCGCCTGCCCGCACGCCGCCTGGCGATGTGCGTGGCGATGTACATGGTGAGCAAGGCGAGGGCCGTACACGACTGCGCCGCCATCACCTGCGCGCGGCGGGGCGACCATGAGCAGCGCACTGCCACGGCTGGAGATGCTCGACGGCTGGCGCGGCATCAGCATCCTGTGCGTGCTGGCGGCGCATCTGCTGCCGATGGGGCCGAAATCGCTGCACGGCAATGCGATGTTCGGCCTGCTCGGCATGTCGCTGTTCTTCACGCTGTCCGGTTTTCTGATCACGTCGTTCCTGCTGAAGAATCCGTCGGTCATCGATTTCCTGCTGCGGCGTTTTTTTCGCATCATTCCGCTGGCGTGGCTGTATCTGGCAATTGCGTTGACGATGGCCGGCGCCACGCCCGAGGGTTGGCTTGCGCACTATCTGTTCTATGCCAACCTGCCGCCGCAGAAGCTGGTATTGCTGACCGAGCATATCTGGAGCCTGTGCCTGGAGATGCAGTTCTACGTCGGCATTGCGCTGATGTTTGCGATCTTCGGTGTACGCAGCCTGCTGTTCCTGCCGCTGATCGGCTTTGCCTTCACGATGCTGCGCGTGGCCGACGGCGTTCTTGCGTCCAGCGTCAGCTATTACCGCATCGACGAAATCCTCGCCGGTTGCACATTGGCGCTGATCTATCACCAGCGTTTTCACGCCAGCATTCTCGAATGGCTGAGAAGGGCGCCGCAATGGCTGTTGCTGTTGCTGTTGTTGGTGTCGTGCCATGAATTCAGCGGTCCGATGAACTACTTCCGGCCGTATCTGGCGGCGATGCTGATCGGCGCCACCGTCGTCAATCCCGATCATCGACTGGCGCGCCTGCTCGACAACCGCATCCTCGTCTATCTGGCGACCGTTTCCTATGCGTTGTATGTAATTCATCCGATGCTGGCCTACGGTACATGGCTGGGCAGCGGCGACACCATCGTCAAGTACCTGAAACGTCCGCTGCTTTTCATCGTGCTGTTCCTGCTGGCGCATGCGTCGACGTTCTATTACGAGCGCTGGTGGAATGCCGGCGGCAGGATGTTGGCGAAGAAGTTCAGCATGAATGCAAAAACCGATACGAACACTGCCTGAGGAGATGTAATGCAAAAAAGCCTTGCCGTACCGTTTTCCCTGTCGGCCCAGCGTGGTGCGGCCAGAAATGTGACCATGAGTGCGGCCATGACGGCGGCCTTTGGTGCGGCCTTGATCGCCGCGGCACCTGCCGATGCGCAGACCGTCCAATGGGGCAGCTACCAGAAACCGTTCGCGCCGACCTCGCCGTGGAACAG
>DATDLO010000270.1:0-4766 GCA_036519215.1 Oxalicibacterium sp. | reverse complement strand
CTTGACACAAGGCTTTGCGGCTTGTTTAATACCTGCTGCAGATTTTTCTGCGCTGCGTATCGTCGTGATACAAATTGCGTATGACGACATGCGATATTCAACCTTTGTGAGGGGACGTAAGTGAACAAAACCGAATTGATTGACCACATTGCCGATTCCGCAGACATCTCCAAGGCTGCTGCTACGCGCGCACTCGACTCCCTGATTGGTGCCGTTAAAGCCACGTTGAAAAAGAACGGTTCCGTTACCCTGGTTGGTTTCGGTACATTCTCTGTTGGCAAACGTGCTGCTCGCACCGGCCGCAATCCGCGCACCGGCGAAGCGATCAAGATCAAGGCTGCCAAAGTGCCGAAGTTCAAACCGGGCAAGGGACTGAAAGACGCCATCAACTAATTTGCGTAGTGCTTTTTGCAGCGACATGCTGTAAAATAGTTCCTCTTTGCGGCGTGGTGACAACGCTGAATGTTTGACTGGTTAAGCAAGGCTTAGGGTGCTTAGCTCAGTTGGTAGAGCGGCGCCCTTACAAGGCGTAGGTCGGGAGTTCGAGCCTCTCAGCACCCACCAAGCAGTCAGACTCGCAAGGAAACATCAAGCAGTAGGGAGTGGTAGTTCAGTCGGTTAGAATACCGGCCTGTCACGCCGGGGGTCGCGGGTTCGAGTCCCGTCCACTCCGCCAAAATCAAAAAGGCGAACGAGAGTTCGCCTTTTTTCATATCGACGTCCAGATCGTGCCTAGTTTGTGATTGGTTAGCCATGTTTGAATTCATCCGCACCCACCAACGTCTGATGCAGTTTCTGCTGCTCCTGATCATCTTCCCATCGTTCGCATTTTTCGGCATGGAAAGCTATACCAGCATGCGGGAATCCACGAATGCCGTTGCCAAGGTCGATGGACAGGAAATCACGCAGCAGGAGTGGGACGCTGCGCAACGCGAACAGATGGAACGTTTTCGTCAGGTGCTGGGCAACCAGTTCGATTCGAAAATGTTCGATACGCCTGAGGCGAAGCGAGACATTCTGGATAACATGATCGCGCAACGTGTGCTGGCTAGTGAGGCTAGGCATAACCAGTTGTCGGTTTCGAACCAGATGCTGCAGCAAACGATCGGCAGCATGGCTGCCCTGAAGGGAGCTGACGGCAAATTCGATTACGAACGCTACCGTGCGTTGCTGGCGGCGCAGGGATTGACGCCGGAAATGTATGAAGCGCGTCTGCGCCAGGATCTGGCTGTGCAGCAAGTGAATGCAGCGATCCAGACGACGGCCTTTGCGCCGGATTCGCTGGCCAAGCGTCTGTCGGAACTCGGCGAGCAGGAGCGCGAAGTACAACAATTGTCATTCAAGGCAGCCGACTACAAGTCGCAGGTGAAAGTTACCGACGACATGCTCAAATCGTATTACGAGCGCAGCACGCAATTCAATGTGCCGGAACGCGTGAAGGCGGAATACGTCGTGCTGACGGCCGATGCGGTGGCATCGCAGATCAATGTCAGCGACGCGGACATCAAATCCTATTACGAACAGAACAAATCGCATTACGGCACGCCGGAACAACGCCGTGCCAGCCATATCCTGATCGCGGTGAAGAAGGATGCGACGGATACCGAGAAAGCTGCGGCGAAGGAAAAGGCCGAAAAACTGCTGGAGACGTTGCGCAAGAACCCGCAGCAGTTCGCCGATCTGGCCAAGAAGAATTCGGACGATCCGGGCTCGGCTGAACGTGGCGGCGATCTGGATTTCTTCAGCAAGGGCATGATGGTTCCATCCTTTGAAGACGCGGCCTTCAAGCTGAAGCAAGGCGAATTGAGCGATCTGGTGCAATCGGATTACGGCTATCACATCATCAAGGTCACGGCGATCAAGCCGGCGACGGTCAAGACGCTGGATGAAGTGAAGGGCGAGATCGCCGGGGAAATCCGCAAGCAGCTGCTGGCGAAAAAATTCGCCGAGACGGCAGATGTGTTCAACAACACGGTATACGAGCAATCGGACAGTCTGAAAGATGTAGCCGACAAGCTGAAACTGAAGATCGAAACGGCAGACAATCTGTCGCGCCAATCGAATCGCGCATTGCCGGCGACAGCGCTGTACAACAATCAGAAGTTCCTGACGGCGTTGTTCTCGGACGATGCATTGAAGAACAAGCGGAACACCGAAGCAGTTGAGGTGGCGCCGAATACCCTGATCGCTGGCCGTGTTGTCGATTACAAGCCGGCATCCAAGCGTCCGTTCGAGGAAGTGAAGGCGCAAGTGCATGACCGTGTCGTGGCAACAGAAGCGGCCGCGCTGGCAAAGAAGGCCGGCGAGGCGAAACTGGCCGAACTGAAGGTGAAGGACGATGCTGCAGGTTTCGGCGCTACGCAGGTTATTTCGCGCGCGAAGAGCCAGGGCGTGAATCCGGTCGTTTTCCTCGCAGCGATGAAAGCGGATACGTCCAAGCTGCCGGCTTATGCCGGTGCCGATCTGGGCGATCAAGGGTATGGCATCGTGCGTGTTGTAAAGACCATGCAGCCGTCCAGCGTCGACAATGCCAAACGTCAGGCCGAAAAGCAGCAGATCACGGCTGCACTGGCGCAGGAAGAAACGCAGGCTTACATCGAGACATTGAAGCAGAAGGCGAAAGTACAGATTCTGCGTCCTGTGCAAGCCGGTTCTGAATCGACCGAATCGACCGAATAAACCGGCGCAAGAACTCGACACAAGACTCGACGCAAGAATCCGAACTGAATTAAAAAAGCCGCTGATTATTCAGCGGCTTTTTTAATGGGCATTTACCGGAGCAGCGGTTTCAGATACGGCCAGATATTGTCCAGGATGATGGGGTGCGCTGTTTCGTTCGGATGAATGCGGTCTGCCTGGAACAATTCCGGTTTTTCCGCAACGCCCTTCAGCATGAAAGGCACCAGGGCCGTCCTGGATTGTTTTGCCACCTTGGGAAACAGTGCGGTGAACCGCTTTGTATAGTCGGCGCCGTAATTGGGCGGGATCTGCATGCCGATCAGCAGAATCTTCGCGTGAGCATTCGCAGCACTCTTGACCATGGCTTCCAGATTGTCCTGCGTGGCGGCCAGGGACAAGCCGCGCAACGCATCGTTGGCGCCGAGTTCGATGATCACGACATCGGGCTTATGCTTGTTCAATAGCGATTGCAGGCGCGCGCGGCCGCCGCTGGTGGTTTCGCCGCTGATGCTGGCGTTGACGATATTGGCAGGAATTTTTTCCGCGACGAGACGCTGCTGCAACAGGCTGACCCAACCGCGGCCGCGCTCCAGTCCGTATTCGGCCGACAAACTGTCGCCGAGCACCACGATGGTTTTTGATGCAGAATAGGCCGTCATTGCGAATGTGGCCAGCATCAGCGTCAGTATCATCTGCAATGCCATCCGGAATACCGATCCCACCTGATGAGACAACCTGAAATCAAACGGCATGCCTGAATCCTCTCTTTCATATCCTGCAATCGAAGCAATCAATCTGACGAAACGTGTAGCCGATGCAACCGGCGAACTGACTATCCTGCATGGCGTCGATTTTACCGTGCGTCCGGGCGATACGCTGGCGATTGTCGGCGCATCCGGTTCGGGCAAATCTACCTTGCTGGGGCTGCTGGCTGGTCTGGATACGCCATCGAACGGGACGGTTCGATTGAACGGCACCGATATCTTCGCGCTCAATGAGGACGGCCGTGCCGGTCTGCGCAAGGAACGGCTGGGCTTTGTGTTTCAGTCGTTCCAGCTGCTTGGGCACTTGAATGCGCTGGAAAACGTGATGCTGCCACTGGAATTGCGCGGCGACGATCGGGCGAAAGAAAAGGCGGAAACCATGCTGGCGCGTGTCGGCCTGTCGAGCCGGCTGAAGCATTACCCGAAGTATCTGTCGGGCGGCGAACAGCAACGGGTTGCGCTGGCGCGCGCGTTCGTCTGCGAACCGCCGCTGTTGTTTGCCGACGAGCCGACCGGCAGCCTCGATGCCGCGACCGGCGAGGCAGTCATCAAGCTGATGTTCGAACTGAATCACGAGCGCCAGTCGACGCTGGTTCTGGTCACGCACGATCCGTCGATCGCCGCCTTGTGCCGGCAAACGATCACGATTTCAGCGGGCCGGTTGCTCTGAGCGAAAATGGTTTTTTCAATTCGGGGACAGCGCATGTTCGGCAATCAGCCGGTTCAGTAGCGCACGAATCTCGGGTATCAATTCGCTGGCGACGACACCGATCGGCCCGATGCCGCGGCGGACCAGTTCATCCGCTGCCGCGCCATGCAGCCAGACGGCAGCAAGTGCCGCTTCCCAGATTGGCCATTGCTGCGCCAGCAATGCGCCGCATACGCCCGACAGCACATCGCCGGAACCGGCGGTCGCCAGTGCTGGATTACCAGTTGGGTTGATGGCGATCCTGCCGTCCGGCGACGCAATTACCGATCCCGAACCTTTCAGTACCACCACGGCACGCAATGTGGTTGCCAGCGTGCGGGCCGCATCGATGCGATTCGCCTGTACCTGCTCGGTGGTCGTGCCGAGCAGGCGGGCCGCTTCCAGCGGATGCGGCGTGAGCAGGGCGGGTGTGCGTCGCGATTGCAGCCTGTGCCGCAATGCGGGTTCTTCCGAAATCAGATTCAAGGCATCGGCATCGAGCACCAGCGGCGCCTGGACGGCAAGCGCTTGCGCAAGCAAGTTGTGCGCTTCACGCGACGTTCCCATGCCGGGGCCGGCGACCGTTGTCCGGCCGCTGAAATCGATGCCGGTCGCGGCACGACACATCAGCTCCG
>DATDLO010000269.1:0-5039 GCA_036519215.1 Oxalicibacterium sp. | reverse complement strand
GCGTATCGAGCGCCAGCACGCGGTCGTGCACGGTCGGGCCGATCAGCAGGCGGATCGTGCAGAACAGCATCGCCATCACGACGCAGAAGAAGGCGAAGCCGATCGCCAGTTCGAGTACGGTCATCATGGTTGCGATGCCTCCTGTTCGAAAATTTCCATCAGCGGCTGTTCGTAGCGCGTCTTGATGGTATCGACCCACCATTGCGCATCGTGCAGATCGAACACATGCAGCGCCAACTCATGGCGTTCCGGCAGGATTTCGACCCACACCGTGCCAGGCGTGGAGTTGATCAGGCACGATAGCAATGCCAATCCGTAGGGACTGCGCATGTCGAGCGGGATCGTGATGAATTGCGAGTTCAGGCCGTGGCGGCGGGGCGACAGGATCAGCCAGCTCACATTGAAACAGGAGCGCACGATTTCCACCACTGCCATGCCGAGCAGACGGAACAGCACCAACGGCTTGTGCAGTTTCGGATAGCCGTCCGGCACCAGCGGCCGGGCCAGCAGCGGAACGAGGATGCCGAGCACGGCACCGATCAGCAGATCGGCGGGCGAAACGCTTTGGTTGAGCAGCAGCCAGGTCAGCAGCAGCGTAACCGACATGAGCGGAAAAGGCAGGCAGCGGCGGATCATGGCGTCGCTCCCGGATGGGCCACGCCCGGCACCACCGGTGCCGAGCGAATCTGTTCGACGTAGTGATTGGGGCGGTGCAGATCGTTGCTCGTGCGTTGCAGATAGTCGAACATCGGTCCTGCCTGCACCGTCAGTGCAACGCATAACAACAGCAGCAGCATGATCGAACCGACCTCGGTCACATGCAGCTTGGGCGCGGTGATCGAGCCCGACGCCCAGAAGGTGCGCACGCCGAAACGCATCAGCGCGATGATGGCGGTAAGGCCGGAAAACACGATCAGCGCCATCAATGCCCAGGTGGTGCCGCTGATCAGGATGTTCGGATCGTCAGGGTGCAGCAGTGCGTGAAACATGCCGAACTTGGCGACGAAGCCTGATAGCGGCGGCATGCCGGTAATCACCAGCGCACAGCCGGCAAATGCCAGGCCGAGAAAGGCCAGCGCGCCAGGAATGCCGACGCCGGCGGTTTCTTCCGGTTTCTCATCGACGGCGAATGCTTCCATCGTCACCGCCAGGATGGAGGCGCCGGGTTTGCGTATGCGTTCGATCAGTTCGATCAGCAGCATGAAGGCGCCGACCGCCAGTGTCGAACCGAGCAGATAGTAGAGGCCGGCCGTCACCAGCGAGGCCTGCCCGTAGCCGACCACGGCCAGCAGCGTGCCCGACGAAACGATGGCGGCATAGCCGGCCATGCGGCCGAGCGCTTCGCTGGCCAGCATGCCGGCGGCGCCGAACAGGATGGTCGCCATGCCGCCCCACAGCAGCGCCGTGTAACCGTAGCCTGCCGCTTCGCCGGCGTCGGACGAGAACACCAGCAGCCAGACGCGCAGCACGACATAGGCGCCGACCTTGGTCATCAGTACCAGCATGGCGGCGACCGGCGGCGAGGCGGCGGAATACGTCGTCGGCAACCAGAAGCCGAGCGGCCACATCGCGCTCTTGGTCAGGAAGGCGATCGCCAGTATCGCCACGCCAGTCTTCAGCAGGAACATGTCCTCGCCGGTGATGCTGCCGATGCGGCCGGCCAGATCGGCCATGTTGAGCGTGCCGCTGCTGGCGTAGATCAGTGCCACGCCGATCAGGAACAGCAAGGAGGCGGCGAGATTGATCGCGATGTACTGCATGCCGGCGCGCAGGCGTGTCGCGTTGTAGCCGTGCAGCAGCAGGCCGTAGGAAGCCGCCAGCATGACTTCGAAGAACACGAACAGGTTGAACAGGTCGTGCGTCAGGAAGGCGCCATTGATGCCCATCAGCAGGAACTGGAACAGCGAGTGGAAGTGCACGCCGATGCGGCTCCAGCGCGTGGCCGAGAACAGCAGCGCTGCGCCGGCCATTAGCGAAGTCAGCAGCAGCATCAGCGCAGCCAGGCGGTCGGCGGCGAGCGCGATGCCGAACGGCGCCGACCAGTTGGCAGCCAGATAGACGCCGATGCCGTCGTGCCACATTCCGGTGTCGGTCAGCTGCATCAGGGCGATGGCGATGGCGAGCTGGGCCGCAACGGCGGCGAGGTTGATGCCGAACTTCAGATGGTGGCGGTTTTCATTGATCATGGTCAGCACGGCGCCGCACAGCAGCGGCAGCAGTACCGGCAGGATGATCAGTTGCTGGACCCAATGCAGACTCATTGATCGGGCTCCTCGCCGTCGACATGGTCGGTGCCGGTCAGGCCGCGCGAACCGATCATCACGACCAGATAGAGCGCAGTGGTGGCAAAGCCGATCACGATTGCTGTCAGCACCAGTGCCTGCGGCAGCGGATCGCTGTACATGGTTGGATCGACGGTGCCGCCGCCCAGCGTCAGCGGTGCTTTATCGACCCACAGGCGGCCCATGATGAAGATGAACAGGTTGACGGCGTACGACATCAGCATCAGGCCGGTCAGCACCTGGAAGCTGCGCGGACGCAGGATTAGCCAGATGCCGGAGCCGAACAGCACGCCGATGGCGAGAGAAATGACAATTTCCATCAGAGGCTCCCTCGCTTGGGCAGAACAACGGTATCGGGAGCCCCCGTCTGCGGACGGCGGCTGCGGACGGTCTGATGCGCCAGCGCGATGAGGATCAGCATGGTGGAACCGACCACCACGAAAAATACGCCGAGATCGAACACGAAGGCGCTTGGCACATGCACTTCGCCCAGCAGCGGCAGATGCAGGTGCGCGGTATGGCTGGTCAGGAACGGGAAGCCGAGTGCGAGCGCGCCGAGGCCGGTCGTGCAGGCGGTCAGCAGTCCCCATGAAATCCAGCGCAGCGGACGCAGGCGGATGTGTTCTTCCATCCATGCGGTGCCGGCGATCATGTGCTGCACGATGATCGCGACCGAGAAGATCAGGCCGGCGACGAAGCCGCCGCCCGGCAGGTTGTGGCCGCGCATGAAGAAGTAGACGACGATGACGCCCATGAACGGCAGCAGGAAGCGCAGGTAGACGCCCGGAATGTGCAGATGTCCGTGCTCGAACTGTTCGGCCGGTGTCTGCGCTGCGGCAGGATCGACGTTGTTGCTCTGCTGTTCGGGAATGACGACGCTTTCCGGTGCCGGACGGAAGCGGCGCAGCAGCGCATAGACAGTCAGCGCGACGATGGACAGCACGGTGATCTCGCCCATCGTGTCGAAGCCGCGGAAATCCACCAGCAGCACATTGACGACATTGGTGCCGCCGCCTTCCGGTAGCGCGCGCGCGAGGAAATAGTTGCCGATGCTGTCCGGCTGCGGATGCATCAGCACCGTGTAGCTGACGCCGGCGATGGCGAGGCCGCCGAGCACCGCCAATCCGAGATCGCGCGAGCGGCGCAGCCAGACCGAACGCGGAATCTGCAAGCCATCCTGCAATTCCTTCGGCGGCAGGCGGCGCGGCAGCCAGCGCAGGCCGAGCAGAATCAGTACCGTGGTGACGGTTTCGACCATCAATTGCGTCAACGCCAGATCGGGAGCCGACAGCCAGAGGAAGGTCATGCTCGTCACCACGCCGACGCCGCCGACCAGGATCAGCGCGGCCAGGCGATGGTACTTGGCCTGCCATGCCGCCGTGACGGCGCAGGCGCAGCCGATCACCCAGGTCATGGCGAACAGCGGATCGATATCGGCGAATGCGACAGGCTTCAACAGCGGCAGCGGGCCGACCAGCAGATACGGCACCACCAGCATGGCTGCGATCATCAGGAACAGTTGCGGTTGCAGGCGACGCGTGCTCAGCCATTTCAGCAGCAGGTTGGCGCTTGAAGTCAGGCGCAGCATGGTGGTTTCGTATGCCTGCGCACCCGACAGGCGGTACAGGACCGGCACGTCGGCGCGCTGCTGCAGCGTGAAGTATTTGCGCAGGATGATGTAGAACAGAATGCCGCCGCCGAGTGCGACGAAACTCATCACCAACGGCAGGTTGAAACCATGCCACATCGCGAGACTGTACTCCGGCGTCTGCGCGCCGAGCACGGCTTCCACCGCTTGATGCAGGTAAGGGCCGGCGCTGATGCCCGGAATGATGCCGACCACCAGACACAGCAACACGAGCAGTTCTACCGGAAAGCGCATCCAGCGCGGCGGCTCGTGCGGTTCCTTGGGCAGGTCGTCCGGCAGTTTGCCGAAGAACACGCTGATGAAGCGCAGCGAATAGGCAACGCTGAAGATGCCCATCGCGACTGCGGCATACGACATCCACCAGTTGTCGTTGCCGCCGACCACCAGCGTTTCGGCAAAGAACATTTCCTTCGAGAGAAAACCATTCAGCAGCGGCACGCCGGCCATCGAGGCGCTGGCCACGATTGCCAGCGTGCCGGTGATCGGCAGTGCCTTGCGCAGGCCGCGCAGCACGCGCATGTCGCGCGTGCCGGTTTCGTGATCGATGATGCCGGCCGCCATGAACAGCGAAGCCTTGAAGATCGCGTGGTTCAGCGTATGGAAGATGGCGGCTACCACGCCCAGCGGCGTGCCGATGCCGAGCAGCGTGGTGATCAGGCCGAGATGGCTGATGGTCGAATAGGCCAGCAAGCCTTTCAGGTCATGCTGGAAGATCGCGACGAAGGAGCCGATCAGCAGCGTGCAGACGCCGGCGCCGGCGATCAGCCAGGTCCATTCCGGTGTGCCCGACAATGCCGGCCACAGGCGCATCAGCAGGAAGATGCCGGCTTTCACCATAGTCGCTGAATGCAGATAAGCCGACACCGGAGTGGGCGCCGCCATCGCGTGTGGTAGCCAGAAATGGAAGGGGAACTGCGCGCTCTTGGTCAGGGCGCCGACAAGAATGAGGATGAGGACTGGGACATAGAGCGAATGGGAGCGGATCACGGCAGCCGAGGCGAGCACGCGATCGAGGTCGTAGCTGCCGACGATATGTCCGACTATCAGCACGCCGGCGAACAGGCAGAGTCCGCCGGACGACGTAACGATAAGCGCCATGCGGGCCCCAT
>DATDLO010000268.1:0-3377 GCA_036519215.1 Oxalicibacterium sp. | reverse complement strand
GCCAACTACGGCATCACGCTGCGCGGCATCAAGCACGACACGATGCTGGAATCGTACGTCTTCGAATCGCATCGCAGTCACGACATGGACAGCCTGGCGTTGCGCCACCTGAACCGCAAGACGATTCCATATGTGGATGTCTGCGGCAAGGGCGCGTCGCAACTGTGCTTCGATCAGGTCGACATCGCGCGCGCGACCGAATATGCGGCGGAGGATGCAGAGATAACATTCGAGCTGCATCGCACGATGTGGCCGCATGTGGCAGACGATCAGGGGCTGACTTACGTCTACGAAAAGATCGAACTGCCGACGTCCATCGTGCTGCAGAAGATGGAGCGCAACGGCGTGCTGATCGATGCCGGCCTGCTCAATACGCAATCGAACGAACTCGGCCGCCGCATGCTGGATATCGAGAAGACGGCCTACGATCTGGCGGGACAGCCGTTCAATCTCAATTCGCCGAAGCAGATCGGTGAAATTTTCTTCGAACGCCTGCAGCTGCCGGTCGTCAAGAAGACGCCGTCCGGTGCGCCGTCGACCGACGAGGAAGTGTTGCAGAAACTGGCCGAGGATTATCCGCTGCCGAAAGTGCTGCTCGACTATCGCGGCCTGTCCAAGTTGAAATCGACGTACACCGACAAGCTGCCGCGCATGGTCAATCCGAAAACCGGTCGCGTGCATACGACCTACGGCCAGGCGATTGCGGTGACGGGGCGGCTGGCGTCCAACGATCCGAACCTGCAGAACATTCCGATTCGTACCGCGGAAGGTCGCCGCATTCGTGAAGCCTTCATTGCATCGCCGGGCAGTGTGATCGTATCTGCCGACTATTCGCAGATCGAGCTGCGCATCATGGCGCACATCTCTGGCGATGAAAACATGTTGCGTGCGTTTGCCGAGGGCGAGGACATTCACCGCGCAACCGCTGCGGAAATCTTCGGCATCGAACGCGACGCGGTGGAAAGCGAACAGCGCCGCTACGCGAAGGTCATCAACTTCGGCCTGATCTACGGCATGAGCGCATTCGGCCTTGCCGGCAACCTTGGCATCGAGCGCGCTGCTGCGCAGAGTTACATCGAGAAGTATTTCTACCGTTTCGCCGGCGTCAAACGCTATATGGACGAGACGCGCATGGAAGCGAAAGAGCGCGGCTATGTGCAGACCGTGTTCGGCCGCCGGTTGTGGCTGCCGGAAATCAATTCGCCGAACGGCCCGCGCCGCCAGGCAGCCGAACGTGCCGCAATCAACGCGCCTATGCAGGGCACGGCGGCCGACCTGATCAAGCTGTCGATGATCGCCGTGCAGGATTGGCTGGAAAAGGAGAAACTGCAGTCCAGGATGATCATGCAGGTGCACGACGAACTGGTGCTGGAAGTGCCGGAGGGCGAACTGACATTGATCAAGGAAAAACTGCCGGAACTGATGCGCAATGTCGCGTCATTGAAGGTGCCACTGATCGCCGAAGTCGGCGTCGGCAAGAATTGGGACGAAGCGCATTGATGACGGTGTCGGCGATCTGAGATTCAGGATCGGTTGGCGTCGATTGGAATCCGATTGTTTTGCGCAAGTCCCGCCCAGATTGATTTTCATCCGCCGTCTTGCGTATGCGGGATGGCGGTCCAAGCCATCATCCTTGCAGGAGAGATTCCATGAACGATCTGAAAGAAGACTTCGATAGCCTGGTTGCGAAGACGGGCTTGTCCGACGGTGTCGATCGCCGCGATTTCCTGAAGACTGCATTGGGCACAGGCTTTGCCGCAGCCGTGATGCCGGTCGCAGCACAAAGCGTGATCAAGACCGATGCTGCGGGTTTGTCGGTCGGCCAGTTCAGCGTGAAGGTGAACGGACAGGATGTACCGGTCTATCGCGCGCAGCCAGAAGGCAAGACCGGGTTGCCGGTGGTGTTGGTGATCTCCGAAATCTTCGGCGTGCACGAATACATTGCCGACGTCGCGCGCCGCTTTGCCAAGCTCGGCTATCTGGCGCTGGCGCCGAACCTGTTCGTGCGCGAAGGCGATCCGGGCAAGTACCAGTCGATCGCCGAGCTGCAGAAGGAAATCATCTCTAAGGTGCCGGACAACCAGGTAATGGGTGATCTGGATGCGGTCGTCGCCTGGGCCAAGGCCAACGGCGGCAATACCGCCAAGCTGGGCATCACGGGGTTCTGTTGGGGTGGTCGCATCACCTGGCTGTACGCGGCACACAATCCGCAGGTCAAGGCAGGCGTCGCCTGGTACGGCCGCCTGGTCGGCGACAACACGCCGCGCACGCCGCATCACCCTATCGATATCGCTGCCGGTTTGAAGACGCCTATCCTCGGCCTGTATGGCGCAAAGGATGGCGGGATTCCGGTGTCGACCGTGGCGCAGATGCAGGATGCGCTGGCGAACGGCAAGAGCGGTTCCGAGTTCGTCGTCTTCCCCGATGCCGGTCATGCCTTCCATGCCGATTATCGTCCGAGCTATGTCGAGGCCGATGCGAAGGAAGGCTGGAAACGCTGCATCGCCTGGTTCAAGACGCACGGCGTGGCTTGATTCAGACAAAGCACGGACAAAGCACGAACAAAACGCGAGCAAGGCGGACGAAATACGAGCGAATTGCGCAACAACGCGGCCACATGCGGCCGCGTTTTTCATTTTTCGTTTGCCGGGAATAATCGGATATGCTTTAATTTGCAACGTTGTTGCATTTAGCCGAGGCCGAAAATCAATTCCACGCTTTTATCCATCCTGTTGACGACCGCAATTTCCGGTGTCTTCAGCATTTCCGCGGCTGCGCTTTTTTCGTTTTCCTTTCTTTCCCAACTCGTCGAACGCATGGTCAGCCTGTCGGTCGGCATCCTGCTGGCGACGTCGCTGCTGCATGCATTGCCGGAAGCCTTCGAATCGCAGGCCGATACGCATGTGCTGTTCGCCGTATTGCTGGGCGGTTTGCTGGGTTTTTTCCTGCTGGAGAAATTTGCGATCCTGCGCCACTCGCATCATCACGAGGACGATGGCCACGGCCATGCGCATGGGCACGATGCGCAGGAGGCCGGCAAGGCCGGCTGGATGATCCTGGTCGGCGACAGCCTGCACAATTTCACCGACGGCATCCTGATCGCGGCGGCTTTTCTCGCCGATCCGCACCTCGGCATCCTGACCGGTCTGGCGATCATCGCGCATGAAATTCCGCAGGAGATCGGCGATTTCATCGTGTTGCTGAATGCCGGCTTCTCGCGCCGCCGTGCCTACGCCTACAACATCATTTCCGGTTTGACGGCGGTGGTCGGCGGATTGATCGGTTATTTGATGCTGGACCGTGCGCAGCAGTGGATACCGTATGTGCTGGTGTTTGCCTCATCCGGTTTCATCTACATCGCCGTCAGCGACCTGATG
>DATDLO010000267.1:0-5712 GCA_036519215.1 Oxalicibacterium sp. | reverse complement strand
AACGCTGGAGAAATTACGCGAACAGTTTTCGAAACTGTAGAAACAACTGTAAGCGTAAGCGCATCGCCGAAAAAGCGCAGGCCACAAGCCTGTGCTTTTTTTATGCCTGATCGGGTAATGCCTGCATGACGGCGGTCAACCGTCGATGTGCGCGATCAGCGGCAAATGGTCGGATGCCTTCTTCGCCAATGGCGTCGCATGCACATTGATGCGTAGCAGGCGATGGCGCGGGCTGATCCAGATCCGATCCAGCGCAAAGACCGGATAGCGTGACGGAAAAGTGCGGACCGACGGCACCGCATCGAAATGCGTGATCAATCGCCGCAGGCAACGGCCCCAGACGAACCATTCGTTGATATCGCCCATCAGGATCACCGGCATGCGTTCGGTATCGAATACTTTCAGCAAGCGATCGATCTGATCGCGGCGTTCCGCCGGACGTAAACCCAGATGCGTGGCGACGATGCGCAACGGATTGCCGTTGACATCGATGTCGGCATCGAGCGCGCCGCGCGATTCGCGGCTACCGAACGACAAGTCCAGCCGACGTGATGCCTTCACCGGATAGCGGCTCAGTACCGCATTGCCGTACCGGCTGCGCGGCGTATCGCGTACCGCGCCTTCGACTGCATGAAAACCCGTCGCCTCTTGCAGCAACGGCAGGAGGTTGCCGTATCGGCTGCCGCCCAACGGCACTTCCTGCATGGCGATCACATCGGCTTCCATCTCCGTCAGCACGCCGGCAATGCGTTGCGGATCGAAGCGTCCGTCAGTGCCGACGGCGCTATGAATGTTGTAGGTAGCAACTGTCAGTGGCCACGGGTCATCGTCGATGATCGGCTGCAGTATGGATGGCGAGGCCGGCTGCGCTGTCGATTGCCATACCGGCGGTGTTACCGGCTGTGATGCGGAAAGCCCTGCAGGATCGTTCATGTCTCCTCGCCTGTCTCGTTCTATCAATGTCGTGTCATGTCATGAAAACGTCAAACATGGCCGTCTTGCTAATGGGATTGCGGTTGCGCGGCGAAGGTTCCGATGCCGTTACGGCAAGGTCTTGCACAATCGGCATTGGCGGCCTGAAAACAATGACGCATCCGCGCGACAAAGGATGCACATATTTCGCGCAGGCAATCATCTTTCACTTAGACTTTCCATGCGGAAACAAGCAAGCGCGTTATCCCTTCCCCAGAATCATCATTATTTCTAGAGATCTTTCATGAGCTTCCTGTCGAATGTCAGAATCGGTACCCGTCTGGCCATCAGTTTCATCCTAGTATTGGCGCTTTCCGTTGCCTCTACCGGTTTCGCCCTTTATCAGATGCGACAGAGTGCCGAAGCAACCCGCCTGATGATGGAAAAACCGCTAGCCAAGGAACGCATCATCTCCGACTGGTACGTCTTCATCTATTCGGCGATCGCGCGTACCGCAATGATCGCAAAAAGCACTGACGACACGCTGTCCGATGTCTTTGCCGATGTGATCGCTGACAGCACCAAGCAGGGCTCGGCGCTGCTGAAGCGTCTGGAAGCACTGCTTTCCACCGACAAGGAACGCCATCTGCTCGACCAAGTCGTCACCCAGCGCAAGATCTACCAGCGCGCGAAAGAAGACATCATGAAAGCGAAGACTTCCGGCGACAAGGCCGAAGCCGAACGCGTCTTCAACCAGGTCTTCATGCCTGCCGCCAATGCTTATCAGGACAAGGTGAAAGAATTCCTGTCCGTTCAGCGCAAGGAAATCGACAGCATTTCCGCGGACATCGCCGCCGCGAATCAGCGTAGCTGGAATCTGATGGTGGCGCTGGGTGTGCTGATGGTGCTGCTAGGGGCAGCCTGCGCCTTCACCATCACGCGCAGCATCACGCATCCGCTGAAGGCAGCGATCAATGTCGCCCGCCGCGCGGCGGATGGCGACCTGACTGCCGATATCGGCAAGCCGTCGCGCGATGAACTGGGCGACCTGATGCGTGCGCTGGATACGATGAACAACGGCCTGAAGAAGATTGTCATCGACGTCAAATCGGGTACCGATTTCATCAACAACGCATCGGCCGAGATCGCCAGCGGCAATCTCGATCTTTCCTCCCGCACCGAACAGCAGGCCGCATCGCTGGAAGAAACCGCCTCTTCGATGGAAGAGCTGACGTCTACCGTCAAACAGAATGCCGAGAATGCACAGCAGGCCAATCAGCTGGCCGTCTCCGCTTCCGAAGTTGCTGCGCGCGGCGGCGCTGTGGTCAAGGAAATGATTACCACGATGGGTGCGATCGACGGCTCGTCGCGCAAGATCATCGACATCATCAGCGTCATCGATGGCATCGCGTTCCAGACCAACATCCTTGCCTTGAATGCGGCAGTCGAGGCAGCACGTGCCGGCGAACAGGGGCGCGGCTTCGCAGTCGTCGCCGGCGAGGTGCGCAATCTCGCACAACGTTCGGCCACGGCAGCAAAGGAAATCAAGACGCTGATCGACGATTCGGTCAACAACGTCGACGCCGGCAGCAAGCTGGTGACCGAAGCCGGCAGGACGATGGACGACGTGGTTGCCAGCATCCGCCATGTGACCGACATCATGAACGAGATCATGGCGGCCAGCCAGGAACAGAGTTCCGGCATCGAGCAGGTCAATACGGCAATCAGTCAGATGGATCAGGTCACGCAGCAGAACGCCGCGCTGGTCGAAGAAGCCGCTGCCGCATCGCAATCGCTGCGCGATCAGGCCGACAGCCTAGCGCAGGTCGTCAGCGTGTTCAGGATCGATACGCACGGCACGGCGGCATCCACCACACGCCATGCGGCACTGCCAGACAACAGCGCATCGGCGTCGCATACTGCCATCGACTATCCGGCAGCCGCCTGACGGTATGCAAGAAAATAAAAAGGGCGACCATCTGGTCGCCCTTTTTATTTTCATAAACTCCGAGCATTATTCGTTGCTATCCAGCGTCCGATAAATCCATCCGCCAAGCACGCCACCGACGATAGGTGCCAGCCAGAACAACCATAATTGTCCCAGCGCGCCTGAACCGGCGAACACCGCAACCGCGGTCGAACGCGCCGGATTGACCGAGGTATTCGTGACCGGAATGCTGATCAGATGAATCAACGTCAGCGCAAAGCCGATGGCAATCGGCGCAAATCCGGTCGGCACGCGATTGCTCGTGGCACCCATGATGACGATCAGAAAAATCGCTGTTAGCACGATCTCCGTCACACATGCCGCCAGCAAAGAATATCCCCCTGGAGACAGTTCGCCATAACCATTGCTGGCAAATGCCCCGGCACTGGCAGGATCGATCGCAAATCCATTTTTCCCCGAAGCGATCATATACAGTACGAATCCCGCGGCAATTCCACCGACAACTTGCGCGATGATGTAAGGAATAATTTCGCGTGCGGAAAATCGCCCACCTGCCCACAAGCCGATACTGACAGCAGGATTGAAATGCCCGCCGGAGATGCCACCAAGCGCATACGCACCGGTCAACACCGTCAAGCCAAACGCCAGCGCCACGCCCGCATATCCGATCCCGAATTGGTAGCCGTCACTACCGGTGACATGCGCGGCCAGCACCGCGCTACCGCAACCACCGAGTACCAACCAGAACGTCCCTATGAATTCCGCAAAACATTTTTTTCCTATCGACACATCTCTCTCCTGTTGCAATCAATAACATCCCAATAATATTGCAAGCATCGCAAATTGTAACTTATCGGACAATTCCCAATACACAATCCAACAAGATTGATAAATGACAAATGTTTTTATACAAATATTGATCGCAGGAATCAAAAAGTGCGGTGCCTCCTGATGCTATCCATCTGAAACAAAGTGTGGATGAAGAATTGGCCGGCACGGAACGCGCAGCGTAGAAATCCGGAGTGGGACGGACAATATCAGACGAGCGACAGGCTCAATCCCGGCAACGCCACGCCGGAAAATGCAGTCGACCACGTCTGTCCTGCCTTGATCGGATAGGCATCGGTCAGCGTGCCGGTAGCGATCAGCTCGCCGGCTGCCAGCGGCGGGAATTGCGGCTGCGTTTTCAGCATCTGATGCAGATGCCAGACCGCGTGTACCGGGCTGTCCAGCACATTGCTGCCGAAGCCGGCACTGTGCAACGTGGTTTCTTCACCATCGCTATATGAAAGCGAAACGCTAACGTTGGTCAGAATATCGCCCAGATGGCGGCGCGTACCGGCCGATAACATATGCGGCTCGCCGAGGATTAGCGAACCGTGCAGGCCGAATGCGGCAACTGCATCGGCCGCCTCGAATTTCCAGCCGGGAAACTGGCAGACTGCCAGTTCGAAACCGTGCGTCATCCATTCGATGCAATCGGCAATGTCGTCGACCGTTGCGTTCGCCTTGGGCGCACGGCCGAGCTTGAAGACGATTTCCGGCGCAATGCGCGGCTGCACGGCACCCTTCAGACTCTGCAGGCCATGGTTGTTGTCCGCATAACGGACGGTGGTGTCATAGATGTAGGCCCAGACCGGCGGATTGATCGGTTCGCGCGCGCCGTAGTTCGACGAAGTCTTGCGATTGGCAAACGCGATCTTGCGACCTACCGGCGTTTCGCCTTGCGCAATGCGCAGATCGGCGATGTGCCTGGCGATGTCGTAACCGTCGTCCACCGACAGTGGCGCATCCCGCGTCAGGCAGGGAATCTGCCTGGCGTCTGCACGCGCCGTCAGCAACTGATGCGCATATCGGTTGGCTTGGGTGGACATCAGCATGGCGGGTTCTCGCGGGAATGGGTAATCGATTGTCACCGACGCAACATTTTTGCACAAGCTTGGATTGCGTCAAAGACACATTCGTTCGACGAAACCCTTGTTACCGATGAAATAAATTGCGGGTGTGCGTTGCAAGCGAAAACCGCCAGCAAAAGCAGCGCCCAGATCCGCTACCGGCCGCGCCAGGAGAAAGAAGGTTCAGGGAAGAGAGATGCTTACTGGCCGTTCCACAAGTCGCCGGTCGGGCCGGTCTGTGGCGCCACCACGCCGAAATGCTGGTAGGCCACCTGCGTGGCCACACGGCCGCGCGGCGTGCGTTGCAGAAAACCCTGCTGGATCAGATAGGGTTCGAGCACGTCCTCGATCGTGTCGCGCTCTTCGCCGATCGCCGCCGCCAGATTATCGAGGCCGACCGGGCCGCCGTTGAACTTGAACAGCACGGCCTCCAGCAGCTTGCGGTCCATCACGTCGAAGCCGACCGGATCGACGTCCAGCATGATCAGCGCAGCATCGGCCATTTCCTTCGTGATACGGCCGCTGCCCTTCACTTCCGCGTAGTCGCGCACGCGGCGCAGCAGACGGTTGGCGATGCGCGGCGTGCCGCGGCTCCGGCGTGCGATTTCGAAAGCGCCATCGTCGTCGATCGTCGCATTCAGCAGCGCGGCGCTGCGCGAGACGATCTTCGTCAGTTCGGTCGGTGTGTAGAACTCGAGGCGTGCGACGATGCCGAAACGGTCGCGCAGCGGATTGGTCAGCATGCCGGCGCGGGTGGTCGCGCCGACCAACGTGAACGGTTGCAGGTCGAGCCGCACCGAGCGCGCGGCCGGGCCTTCGCCGATCATGATATCGATCTGATAATCCTCCAGCGCCGGATACAAGATTTCCTCGACGACCGGCGACAGCCGGTGAATTTCATCGATGAACAGCACGTCGTTGGCTTCGAGATTGGTCAGCAGTGCCGCGAGATCGCCG
>DATDLO010000266.1:0-9570 GCA_036519215.1 Oxalicibacterium sp. | reverse complement strand
TCTTCTTCGCTTGCCTCGGTATCGGACAACGCGTCTTTCAACAGCGCTTTTTCCTTGGCTTTGCGGTCGCGTGCCTTGGCCTTGTCGGCGGCCTTCAGTTCGGCGCGCTCGACGGCGTTCAGTGCAGCGATTTCATCGTTCTCCGGCTGGAATTCCTTCGGCTTGCGGCCGCGACGGCCGGGCACCTTGACGGACGGCAGTACATAGCCGGACGTATCGATTGCAGCCAGTGCAGCGGCATCGGTCGTCTGGCTGACGGCGGAGACATTGCGCGATTCGATCTTTACTTCTGCTTGCTTGCTTGCTGGTTTGACTTCGGATTTCTTTGTCACAGGTGCTTTCGATGGTGCTGGCTTCGCAACGGCCTTGGTCGGGGCCTTGGCTGCAGTCTTGACAGGAGCCTTCACTGCAGTCGCAGTGCTCCTGGTTGCAGCCTTGCCTGCCGGCGTTGCTGCCTTTTTGCTGGGTGCGACAGCCTTTGCCTTGACGGGTGTCGTCTTGGCGGCTGCTGTTTTCTTCACAACGGATTTTGTCGACTTTGCCGCAGTGGCCTTCTTGGCTGCGGTCGGGGTTTTCGCGGGTTTCTTCATTGCGTTCGCCATTGGATCAACTACCAAGTGGGTTATGCCCCGGAACGTTGCTGCACTGTCCGGCAAGCAGATTTTGCGCATGCAACTTCGGCTTATCGCCCCGCGCAAAGTTAACTGTTTCCTTCTTTCGATTTTTCACTGCATTCATGCCGTACTCACTAACGTAAGGCGTTGAATCGAAAGCCTTTCATTATAGCATATGGGGGTGCCATCCCCCTCTGTACAAGCCTGCTTTCAGTCGCGCCGTGCCATTTCCGCCTGCGCCTCGCGCCGCAGTTGTTCCTGTTGCATGCTCAGTTCGCGATAACGCGCTTGTGCAGCACTGTCGGCCAGCCCGCCTGCCACCAGTTGTTCCAGCTCGTCGCGCAGCGCCTTCATCCGGCTCTGGCGGATGGCGCCGGCCAGTTCCAGGCGGGCGGCATCCAGGTCCGTTTCCGGTTCGGCGGCGATCTCTGCGATCAACGGTTCGAAGTCGGGGCCGCTGGCACGCAAAGTTTCCGCCAGCGTTGCAAAAACGGCATGCGTGCCGAGTTCGCGCGCAGCTGTCACCAGTTGCGCCAGCATTTCCGCATGTTCCGACACCGGATTCAGCAACGCATCCAGCGCTGCCTGATCCAGTTCCGATGCCAATGACGGATGCGCGACCAGCAGGCGCATGATCTGGCGCTCCAGCCCCACCGGCGCGGTACGCTTGGCGCGTGGCGGCGCGACTCGCGCCTTGGCCACCGGTTGCGCCAGTTCGAACAGCGTCTCGATTTCGGCCGGCGTGCTTTCGGTCAGTTGCGCCAGGCCACGCACGATCTGCAACCGCAATGCCGATGGCGGCAATGCCTGCAGCAACGGCTTGGCATCGAACTGCGTGCGGGCGCGCCCTTCGGGTGTGCGCAAATCGTTGTCGCCGATCGCCACGTTCAGCAGGAATTGCGATAACGGCATCGCATCCTGCACCTGCTTTTCGAAAGCGTCTGCACCCAGTTCGCGGATGTAGCTGTCCGGATCGTGCTCGCTCGGCAGAAACAGGAAGCGGATGACCTTGTTGTCGCCCGCATGCGGCAGGCAGGCTTCCAGTGCGCGGCGCGCGGCGCGGCGGCCTGCGGCATCGCCGTCGAAACTGAAGACGACCTGGTCGGTCTGGCGCAACAGTTTCTGTACGTGAATCGGCGTACAAGCGGTGCCCAGCGTGGCGACGGCATGCGGAAAACCCAGCTGCGCCAGCGCGACGACGTCCATGTAGCCTTCGGTCACCAGCGCATAGCCGGCTTCGCGTATCGCCTGCCGTGCCTCGAACAGGCCGTACAGCTCGCTGCCCTTCTGAAATAAAGGCGTCTCGGGCGAATTCAAGTATTTCGGTTCGCCCGTATCGAGCACGCGACCGCCGAAACCGATCACCTGTCCCTTGGTATTGCGAATCGGGAACATCACGCGGTCGCGGAAGCGGTCGTAACGCTTGCGGCCGTTGCGGTTGCCGTCTTCCTCTTCGGAGCGGTCGATCACCAGCCCGCTTTCGACCAGCGCCTCGGCCTCGTAATCGGGAAACACCGCACGCAGGCCGTCCCAGCCGTCCGGTGCGTAGCCGAGGCCGAAGCGCGCGGCGATCTCGC
Organism: Oxalicibacterium sp.; assembly: GCA_036519215.1. Taxonomy (GTDB): domain Bacteria; phylum Pseudomonadota; class Gammaproteobacteria; order Burkholderiales; family Burkholderiaceae_D; genus Oxalicibacterium. The sequence continues at coordinate 7,379 of DATDLO010000266.1, read as the reverse complement.
CGGTCAAGCCGCGGCCGATCAGGTATTGCTTGGCGCGATCGGCCTGGCGCAACTGCTGGCGATAGTAATCGCAGGCGCGCGTCATCGCTTCGGACAACGCCATGCTCTTCGCCTGCTGTTCGGCGCGCTGCGCCGGCGGCAAACGATCTTCGCTTTCCGGCACGATCATGCCGACGCCCTGCGCGAGATCCTTGACCGCCTCGACGAAACCCATGCCCGAATATTCGATCAGGAAACCGATCGCAGTGCCATGCGCGCCGCAGCCGAAGCAGTGATAGAACTGCTTGGTCGGGCTGACCGTGAAGCTCGGGGATTTTTCGTTATGGAAGGGGCACAGCCCCATGAAGTTGGCGCCGCCCTTCTTCAGCTGCACGTAGCGGCCGACCACGTCGACGATGTCGACGCGGTTCAGCAGATCCTGAATGAACGACTGCGGGATCACGCTTGTACCGGGTGCGTTGCGATCGACAACGCGATCAGGCTTTGGTCAATGCTGCCTTTACCAGCGCGGAAACGGCTGTCATGTCGGCACGACCAGCCAGCTTGCCTTTCAGGATGCCCATGACCTTGCCCATATCCTGCGGGCCGGCAGCACCGGTAGCGGCAACCGCCGCATCGACTTCCGCCTTCACTTCATCATCGGACAATGCGGCCGGCATGTAGGCGGACAGCACGGCCAGTTCGGCCTTCTCGATATCGGCCAGATCCTGGCGGCCACCGGCCTCGAATTGCGTGATCGAATCCTTGCGCTGCTTGATCATCTTTTCGATGACGGCCTGCACCTGCGCGTCGTCCAGCTCGACGCGCTCGTCGACTTCCTTCTGCTTGATGGCAGCGGTAATCAGGCGGATCGCGCCGAGCCTGCCGGCATCCTTGGCGCGCATCGCGGTTTTCATGTCTTCAGTGATCTGTGCTTTCAGGCCCATTTTTGCTCCCGCATTCGCTATCTGTTAATCGTCCGATCGCTGCCTGGATTTACATCCTTGCATCGATCCTTAAACGCCAAAACCCGCTGCGGACCATACCGGAGCGGGTTTCAACCGATTTCCCAAACTGCGCCTATTTACATACACGCAGATCAGCGGGAAATCAGTACAGTTTCTTAGGCAGTTGCTGGCTGCGGATGCGCTTGTAGTGGCGCTTCACGGCAGCGGCGAGCTTGCGCTTGCGCTCTGCAGTCGGCTTTTCGTAGAACTCGCGCGCACGCAGATCGGTCAGCAGACCGGTTTTTTCGATGGTGCGCTTGAAGCGACGCATCGCGACTTCAAACGGCTCGTTTTCTTTCAGGCGAATCGTGGTCATGTAAAAAACCAATCCATGTTTGTGGTAGTGAGTCGGCCATTATAGCAGCGCCGGCCGGCAAATGGAAGCCGGCTTGTTGTCCGGATACGCCACCGCTCCGGCGCAAATTATAGAAATATCAATTTGGCAACTTGTTCATTCGCCGTACAGCTTGCGGCTCAACTCGGCATCCCAGTAAGTCGCCTCGATCTTGTGGCCTTCCGGATCGCGGACAAAGCAGCCGTAATACGGCTCGCCATATGCAGGGCGCGGCCCCGGCGGTCCGTCGCAGGCGGCACCTGCAGCGATCGCCGCTTCATGGAATGCATGCACCTGCGCCTTGTCGGCCGCGATGAAGCCGATATGGAAACCGTTGCCCACGCTGGCCGCCCCGCCGTCGTGCGGCACATTGAGCCAGAATTCCGGATATTGGCGACCGTAGGCAACCGCACCCGGATGTTCCATGACGATGCGAATGCCCAGCGTCGCCAGCACCGTTTCATAGAAAGCGCGCGCCTGGTCGAACCGGTTGGTGCCGATCGATACGTGGGAAATGATGCTGGGGGATTCGCCGCTCATGCCGCCTCCTGTGTTGATGAGTACAGCAATACTAGCCGGCAGCACTGACAGCTCCTGTCAGCAATGGAATAACAACCGTCGGAAATATGCGATCAGGCCGCCTGCCCCGCCGCCACGCCCGAAGCCCAGGCCCACTGGAAGTTGTAGCCGCCCAGCCAGCCGGTCACGTCGACCGCCTCGCCGACGAAATACAGCCCCGGCACCTTGTTCACCATCATCGTCTGCTGCGACAGCTCGCGCGTGTCGACGCCGCCCAGCGTCACTTCCGCCTTGCGGTAGCCTTCCGAACCGTTCGGCACGATCGCCCAGCTGTTGAGCGATGCGCCGAGTTGCCGCAACTGCTTGTCTTGCATGTCGGCAACGCGCGCATCGGGGCGAAAACCGTTCGCCAGCAACCATTCATCGGCCAGCCGCGACGGCAGCCATTGCGCAAGCTGGTTGCCGAGATTTTTCTTGCTCGTTGCCTTGCCTTCGATCAGCGCTTCGGCGATATCGGTTTCCGGCGCGAGGTTGATCGTCAGCGGCGCACCGTCCTGCCAGTAGCTGGAAATCTGCAGGATCGCCGGACCGGACAGGCCGCGGTGCGTGAACAGCAGATCTTCCTTGAACCAGCCGCGTGCCTTTTTTACTCCTGTTTCCACTTCCACCGGCAGCGACACGCCGGCCAGCGGCACGAACGGTTGCCATCCTGCCGCATCGAACGTCAGCGGCACCAGTCCGGCACGCGGTGCGACGATCTTCAATGTGAATTGCTTCGCGAGGCGGAATGCAAAATCGGTCGCGCCGATCTTCGGAATCGACAGGCCGCCGGTCGCAATCACCAGGCTGTCCGCCGTGATCTCGCCGTTGTCGGTATCGATGCGGAAACGCTCGCCGCTTTTGCCGATCGCCTGCACCTTGCACGGCATGCGCCACGCAACATTGCCGAGCGTGCATTCAGCCTTCAGCATGTCGATGATGTCTTCGGCCGAACGGTCGCAGAACAGTTGTCCCTTGTGCTTCTCGTGATAGGGAATCCGGTAGCGCTGCATCAGCGACAGGAAGTCACGCGGCGTATAGCGCGCCAGCGCGCTTTTGCAGAAATGCGGATTCTGCGACAGGAAATTCTGCGGCGTCGCGTCGATGTTGGTGAAGTTACAGCGGCCGCCGCCCGAGATGCGGATCTTTTCCGCCAGGTGCTCCGCATGATCGATCAGCACGACGCGTCGGCCGCGCTGGCCGGCAACCGATGCGCACATCATGCCGGCAGCACCTGCGCCGATGACGGCGACGTCGTAATGTTGGGTCATGGCTTGCCTGTCGCCCGGGCATCAGGCTGGAAATTGCAAAGCCGTGATTGTAAACGCGAACAAGCCTGTCAGGCCCGCCACGCCCGATAAAGCGGCCGGCCTTACGATCGGCCTTACCGCCGGCGCATCGCCGAACCGCGCAAAAAATCAGGAAAAATCAGGCAGAGAGCCGTTGCGGCAACGTCGTGCAGACGTCGCCTTGCGTTGCACAGCGCACCACATCGCCGACGACGATGATGGCCGGACTGCCGATACCCGATTGCGCGAGCGCATCCGGCAATTGCTGCAACGTCGTGATCAACTGCGCCTGCGCCGCACCGGTCGCCGACTGGATCACCGCAACCGGCGTATCGGCAGATTTTCCGCCCGCCAGCAAGGCCGACTGGATTTCGCGGCAGCGCGCGACACCCATGTAGATCACCAGCGTCAGGTTCAGCTTCGCCAGCGTGTCCCAGTCCGGATTGGCATCCGGCGTCTTGCCGTGGCCGGTGACGAACACCGCGCCCTGCGTCCAGTCGCGATGCGTGAGCGGAATGCCGATGGCCGACGGTGCCGCCAGTCCGCTGCTGATGCCATTGACGATTTCGACCGCGATGCCCTGTGCCAGCAGGTGATCGCGCTCTTCGCCGCCGCGGCCGAAGATGAACGGATCGCCGCCCTTCAGCCGCACCACGCAATGTCCCATCTGAGCTTCGGACAACATCAATCGTTCGATGAATTCCTGCGGCGTCTGCTTGCAGCCGCCGCGCTTGCCCACATGCACGACGCGCGCATCGGCCGGCGCATGCTGCAGCACTTCCGGATTGACCAGGTCGTCGATCAGGATCACATCGGCCTGCGCAATCGCCTTGACGGCTTTCAAGGTCAGCAATTCGGGATCGCCGGGGCCGGCGCCCACCAGGAAAACCTTGCCATGCTGTTGCTGTACTGCGTGTTGCATCTTCGTTACCTTGGTCTGCTGTTTATCTGCCTTGAGATAAGCAAACACTGTTCCACTTGTTCGGCGATCGGCGCCGGGATCGGTTCCTCGCCGCGCAAGGCTTTTTCTATCCAGCGCGCCGTCACTTCAGCCTCGCGCGACGCCGGCAGCGGCGGCATTTCATCGACCGGCTCCTGTTTTTGCACCAGCACCGTGCACTGCCCTTCATGTATCCACGTGATCTGCTGCGCACGCTTGGCGTTGGCAACCGTTTCGCCCTCGGTACCGCGCATCAGGAACACGTCGCCGCGCGATTGTGGTGCAGCCGTCGAGAAATATTCGGTCAGCGTCGTCAGGTATTCCGGATGCGTGTACGACGTCAGCCGCAATGCCGGCTGTGCGAACGGCTGCATGATCTTGACCAGCGTGTGCGTCGAATTGCGCACGCCAAGGATGCGACGCATCGCCAGCAAACGCTCCAGACTCGGCGCAAGATCCGCAATCGGCATCAGCACCGGCGCACGGCGCGTGAACTGTTCCGCCGCTTCGGCATGCGTGTGCGATAGTGGATAACCCATCTGCTGCAGGATTTCCGCCGTCGCCACACGGCCCGAATCGGTCGTCACACCGTGGATGAAAACCGGCGCGCCTTCGCGTGCCAGCAGTAGCGCCAGCAGCGGCGTCAGGTTCGGCATCTGGCGCGAGCCGTTGTAGGTCGGGATCACGATGGGCGCGTATTCGCCGGCCGGCGCCTGCAGCAGTTCGAACGAGGCTTCGGCAGCTTCCAGGAAGCCGCCGAGCTCGGCCACCGATTCACCCTTGATGCGCATCGCCAGCATGATGCCGCCCATCTCCAGATCGGACACCCGGCCGTCGAGCATGGCTGCATACAGTTGCTGTGCATCGTCGCGCGACAGGCTGCGCGCACCCTTCACGCCACGGCCGATTTCCTTGATGAACGGGGCAGCCTTGAAAGCTTCACTTGAAGTAGTCGGAGTATTCATGCGCGCAGGGTACACCGAAAGCATGGCCTGTTGCTCACACGTTCACGCCAAGCCGGCACAGTCACAGGCAGCACCGCCATCAGGCGGCCTTCGCCTGCGGCGGCTGCTGTGCAACCAGTTTCTTCAGTTCCGACACGCAGGAACCGCAATTCGTGCCGCACTTCAGCTTCTGCTGCAGCATGCCCAGCGCATCGCCGCCGGCATGCGATGCCAGCGCATCGACGATCTCGGTCTCCGATACGTTCAGGCAATTGCAGACGATGCGGCCGCGCGACTTGAAACCCTGCGGCGGACTGGCCGTCGGCATCAGCAGCAGGCGGCCCAGTTTCGCAACTGACTGTTCGGCTTCCAGATACTGCTTCAGCCAGTGTTCGGCAGACAGGTCGCCGGACAGCGACACCGCCTGCAGCTTGCCGTCGCCGATCAGGATGTGGCGCCCATTGCCGCGCCGGTGATCGTCGTAACGCAGCACCTGCGCACCGGCAATGCCGAAGCGGCCTTCGATATCGTCGATCAGACTCTTCTCCGCCGCGTAATCGTCGGCCACGCGGAACAGCACGCCGACCTTGTCGCGCCCGAACAGCGTGCATGATGCATACGCGAACTTGCGCATCAGCGGCCGCAACTCGGACTGCAAGGTCAGCAGCCGCGCTTCCTCCACCCAGCCGAATACCACCATGCGCCACGGCAGTTCCGCCTTCAGGATCTTGACGGCTGCATGCTTCAGTTCCGGCTGCTTGGAACTCGGATCGTAGGCCGGCGTCGTCAACGCATTGACGCCAAATGAACCGTCGCCATTGCCGCGGCCCGATACATATTCCTCGCCCCAATGCATGCCGATGAATGCCTGCCCGGCGCGCATGTCGTCGCCGGCCATCGTCGGCAGAATTTGCGAGCCGCGCTTGCTGGTCACATGCACCAAGTCGCCGTCCTTCAACAGACGTCGTTCCATGTCGGTCTTCGACAGCACGACCGCCGGTTCCGGCGCATGCGAAAACAATTGCGCGACGGTGCCGGTGCGGCTCATGCCATGCCACTGGTCGCGCAGGCGGCCGGTGGTCAGATGGAAAGGAAAACGCGCATCGACTTGTTCGGCGACAGGCTGGTAAACCGTGTTGACGAATTTCGCGCGGCCCGATGCAGTCGCGAAAATGCCGCCTTCGTACAGACGCTGCCGACCGGTTTGTGCGCCTTCCGGAAACGGCCATTGCTGCGGCCCCTGCGTTTCCAGAAGCGCATAAGACAAACCGGTGATATCCAGATCGCGGCCGCGCGTCGATTCGCGATGTTCGTTCCAGACGGATTCCACATCGTCGTACGGAAACAGTGTGCCTTCACGCTGCCACAAGGCTTCGAGCCGATGCGCGAAGCGCACGCCGATTTCCCAGTCATGCAGCGTCTCGGCCGGCTTGTCCAGCACCGGCCGAAAGCGCGTGATGCGGCGTTCGGAATTGGTGACCGTGCCTTCCTTCTCGCTCCACGTCGTCGCCGGCAGCAGCACATCGGCAAAATCGCAGGTCGCCGTCGTGCGATACGCTTCCTGCACGATCACCAGTTCCGCCTTCTTCAAGGCTTCGCGGATCATCTTCTGTTCCGGCATCGACTGCGCCGGATTCGTGCAGACGATCCAGATGATCCTGATCTCGCCATCCCGCAGCGCCTCGAACATTTCGACTGCGCTCTTGCCCGGCGCCGCCGGTACCTCGGCGATACCCCACAGCTTTGCCACTTCGGCACGATGTGCGGGATTGCCGATGTCGCGATGCGCGGACAGCAGCGTCGCCATGCCGCCCACTTCGCGCCCGCCCATCGCGTTCGGCTGTCCGGTCAGCGAGAACGGCCCCGCGCCCGGCTTGCCGATCTGGTGCGTTGCCAGATGCAGATTGATCAGCGCCGCATTTTTCGCGGTGCCGGCCGACGACTGGTTCAAACCCTGGCAATACAGCGACAACGCCGCTTTCGATTCGCCGAACCAGCGCGCGGCGGTAACCAAGTCTTCCTCGCTGATGCCGCAGGTATCGGCGACGAACTTCGGCGTGTAATCGCGCACCGTGCGCTTCAGTTCGGCGAAACCTTCGGTATGCGCATCGATCCAGGCAGGATCGATCAGGTCTTCCCACATGCAGATGTGCAGCATGCCGTTGAACAGCGCGACGTCGGTGCCCGGCAGGATGGGCAAAAACAGATCGGCGTCGCGCGCGGTATCGGTGCGACGCGGATCGGCAACGACCACCTTCATTTCGGGCCGCGCCTTGCGCGCCGCTTCCAGCCGGCGGTACAGGATCGGATGCGCGTACGCCATGTTGG
>DATDLO010000265.1:0-4000 GCA_036519215.1 Oxalicibacterium sp. | reverse complement strand
ACGTCGAGTAGATCGCCACCACGGGCTTGGCGCCTTCGCATGCGAGCCCGGCCGCAAACGTAAGGGCATGCTGCTCGGCGATGCCGACGTCGAAATAGCGCTCCGGATATTGCTGCGAGAAGCGCACGAGGCCGGAGCCTTCGCGCATCGCGGGCGTGATGCCGACCACGCGCGGATCCTGCTCCGCCATGTCGCAGAGCCATTGCCCGAAGATCTGCGAATACGACGGGCCACTCGCCTTCTCCTTGAAGATGACGCCGCTCTTCGGATCGAACGGTCCGGGCCCGTGCCACTTGATCGGGTCGGCCTCGGCGGGCGCGTAGCCCTTGCCCTTGCGGGTGATCACGTGCAGGAACTGCGGGCCGCGCATGCCGCGGATGTTGCGCAGCGTGGGCACCAGGATGTCGAGATCGTGGCCGTCGATCGGGCCGATGTAGTTGAAACCGAATTCCTCGAACATCGTGGCCGGCACGATCATGCCCTTCGCATGTTCCTCGATGCGCTTTGCCAGTTCGCGCACCGGCGCCGGCAGCACACTCTTGCCGACGTTCTTCGCTGCTGCGTAAAACTGGCCGGACAGCAGGCGCGCCAGATAGCGGTTCAGCGCGCCGACCGGCGGCGAGATTGACATATCGTTGTCGTTGAGCACGACCAGCAAGTTGATGTCGTCATAGACGCCGGCATTGTTCAATGCTTCGAACGCCATGCCGGCCGTCATCGCGCCGTCGCCGATGACGGCGATCGCGTGACGCTGCTCGCCCTTAGTCTTGGCTGCCAGCGCCATGCCGAGCGCGGCCGAAATCGACGTCGACGAATGCGCGGTGCCGAAGGTGTCGTATTTGCTTTCCTCGCGGCGCGGGAAGCCCGAGATGCCGCCCAGCTGGCGCAGCGAATGCATGCGGTCGCGGCGGCCGGTCAGTATCTTGTGCGGATAGGTTTGATGACCGACGTCCCAGACGATGCGATCTTCCGGCGTATTGAAGATCGCGTGCAAGGCGATCGTCAGCTCGACGGTGCCGAGATTGGACGACAGATGCCCACCGGTCTGCGACACCGATTCCAGCACGTAGGCGCGCAGTTCGTCGGCCAGTTGTTTCAATTGCTGGCGCGACAGTTTCCGGACGTCTGCCGGGTCGTTGATAGTCTGAAGCAAATCCATGCTATGCCTTCCGCTGCACGATCAGATCTGCGAGCTCGCGCAGACGCCGTGCTTTGTCTCCGAATGGTTGCAGTGCGCGATGGGCATCGGCACGCAGTTGTTCCGCCAGTGCACGCGACTGTTCAAGGCCGAGGATGGATACGTACGTCGGCTTGTTGTCTGCCGCATCCTTGCCGGCCGTCTTGCCGAGTGTGGCCGAATCGGCCGTCGCATCCAGCACATCGTCGACCACCTGGAACGCCAGGCCGGTCGCCGCCGCGTAGGCATCCAGCGCGGCCGTTTCGTCATCGTTCAGCGCCTTGCCCGCCAAAGCGCCCAGCAATACCGAGGCACGCAGCAAGGCACCGGTTTTCAGCCTGTGCATGCGCTCCAGTTCTTCCAGCGTCAGTTGCAGGCCGACACTGTCGAGATCGATCGCCTGTCCGCCGCACATGCCGAGCGAGCCGGATGCATGCGCCAGCAATCGCACCATCGCCAGTTGCCGCTCCGGCGGCAGATTGCCGGTCGACAGCACATCGAATGCCTGCGACTGCAGCGCATCGCCGACCAGCAAGGCGCATGCTTCGTCGTACTGCACATGCACCGTCGGCTTGCCGCGGCGCAGCGCATCGTCGTCCATGCATGGCATGTCGTCATGCACCAGCGAATAGGCGTGAATCATTTCGACGGCGGCAGCCGCGCGCTGCAGTTCGCGCGCATCGGCATCGAACAGCGCACCGGCCGCATGCACCAGCAGCGGCCGCACACGCTTGCCGCCATCCAGCACCGCGTAGTGCATCGCTTCATGCAGGCGCGTCGGAACTTGTTGTGTAGCCGGCAGATGACGCAGCAAGGCGTCTTCCATTTCCGCCTGCACCGCTTTCATCCATTGATCGAACGATGGCATCGTCGTCATTCATCCGCTCCGGCGGAGTCCGCACTGAAAGGCTTCAGCATCTCGCCTTCCAGCACCTTGACCTGGCTGTCGACCTTCTCCAGCTGCGCGGCGCAATACTTGACCAGTTCCGAACCGCGCTTGTACGCGGCGACCGACGCTTCCAGCGGCAGTTCGCCCGCTTCCATGCGCGCAACCAGTTGTTCGAGTTCCGCCATCGCCTCTTCGAACGATGACGGCTGCATTTCGGCAGAAGCGGACTGTTTTTTTGACATGACGGGCGGAAAAAGGTTTAGCCCGTTATTTTAGTGCAATCCACCCGATACGGCTGGCAAAACGCCCTTCGACTCTCCGCATCGGACATCCTGAAGCAAACCCGAATTGAAAAATGACGCCTGAAGCGCCATGTTGCACTGGCGCACCCGCGAAGCAGCGTACCGAATTGCCTGCAATGAAACGTTTTTCTTTTGCCAACCAAACTGCGTAAAAACAGCGGTTTCCCTGGCTCAACAATGGCTGCAGGGTAGCCCGCGAGGGGTGCTTCGGCTATAATCTGCGGTTCTGTCCAAAATTGCCCTCTTCACTTCGTTTGAACTTGGTTTTTGCGGATTCTTTCTCTCTTAGGTTGGTGCAAATTAATTTGGGGGTAGGGGAATGTCCGATCTGGCTAGTCTCGCCAAACTGGCGCGCTCGAACGCGCAACTTCCTGTCAACGTCTATTTCGACGACGCGCTCCTGCAGCGCGAAAATCAGCAGCTGTTCCTGAAGGGCCCGCGCTACGCCGGCCACGAACTGATGGTGCCGAACGTCGGCGACTACGCCACGCTCGCCTGGGAAAACGAAGGCCGCATGCTGGTGCGCAACAAGCAAGGCATCGAATTGCTGTCCAATGTCTGCCGTCATCGCCAGGCCAAGATGTTCGACGGCCGCGGCAATGCCAATACGCTGGTGTGTCCACTGCATCGCTGGACCTACGATCTGAAAGGCGAACTGATCGGCGCGCCGCATTTCGGCGAAACGCCGTGCCTGAACCTGTCAAAAACACCGCTGCAAGGCTGGAACGGTCTGCTGTTCGAACGCAACGGCGTCGATGTCGCGCAGATCCTGTCCAAGCTCAGCGTGACGAAGGATCTCGATTTCAGCGGCTACATGCTGGATCACGTCGAAGTGCACGACTGCGATTACAACTGGAAGACCTTCATCGAAGTCTATCTGGAGGATTACCACGTCGAACCTTTCCATCCGGGCCTGGGCAACTTCGTCAGCTGCGACGACCTGCGCTGGGAATTCGGCGAGCACTACAGCGTGCAGACCGTCGGCGTGAATCACGCGTTGTCGAAATCGGGTTCGGCTGCCTACAAGAAATGGCAGGAGGCCGTGCTCAACTATCGCAACGGCGAAGCGCCGCCGTACGGCGCGATCTGGCTGACGCTGTATCCGAACATCATGGTCGAGTGGTATCCGCATGTGCTGGTGGTCTCGACGCTGTGGCCGATGGGGCCGCAGAAGACGCGCAACGTCGTCGAGTTCTACTATCCGGAAGAAATCGTGCTGTTCGAGCGCGAATTCGTCGAAGCCGAACGCACGGCCTACATGGAAACCTGCGAGGAAGACGACGAGATCGCGCTGCGCATGGATGCCGGCCGCAAGATCCTGCTCGATCGCGGCGTCAACGAAGTCGGGCCTTACCAGTCGCCGATGGAAGACGGCATGCAGCACTTCCACGAATGGTATCGCCGTCATCTGGACATCTGAATTCGCAGAACTGATCCGCGCAACTTGTAATCGATCCACCGGGCTGGCTCCATCGCGACCAGCCCGGTTTTAATTTTTCTCTGCCACTTTTCTTCATCATGCAATCGCTCTGGATGCTGTTCGCCACCTTCGCCTTCTCCATCATGGGCGTCTGCGTGAAACTCGCATCCGACACCTATTCGGTTGCCGAGATCATCCTGTACCGCGGCGTC
>DATDLO010000264.1:0-5075 GCA_036519215.1 Oxalicibacterium sp. | reverse complement strand
TTCCGTTGTCAATACCAAAATCGGCACACCCTGATAGGTAGGCATCGCCCTGAGCGAACGAATCAGCGTGAAGCCATCCATGCGCGGCATGTTCTGGTCGGTCAGCACCAGATCGAATACCTGCCCCTTTGCCTTGTCGAGTCCATCCTGGCCATCGACGGCTTCCGTTACCTGGTAGCCGGCAGCCCGCAGGCTGAACACCACCATCTGTCGCAATGATCCCGAATCGTCGACTGCCAATATCGTCTTTGCCATCTCTACTCCCGCTGCCTGCTAATTCTGTCTTGGGTTCGCAACCTGCATACATCGTCGTCAGAACAACTCGATGTCGCCGCTTTCCATATGTGTCTGTCGTACTGCTTTCCACAGCTCCCGTTCCAGCACGGCATTTTCCGCTTCCAGCATTTCGTTGATCTTGCTCAGTGCGCGGACCATTTTATCTTCGCCCTCTTCCGACTCCAGCCCATTCGCGCCATTTCCAAGAATCTCCAGCACATCGCGGAATCCGACCACGCGACGCATCGTGCGTCCGATCAACTGGTTGGTCATATCCTGGAACTGTAGTCCCGTCACTGCCGAATTGACATGCAGATCGATCTGGCTGGCTTGCTCACGCAGTCTTACCACGTCCGTCGGCAACGATTCTTCTTTTGCCAAAAGCGTATCGACAAGCTGCTGCTGTGCAATCACCGCCTCATGGATCGCCATGAAACTGGCACCGAGTTTTTCGATTGCTTCCGTCAGCAGCACGTTCGTCTGCATCAGATCGGTCTCAAGCTCGTTCAGGTGCTGCCGGCCATGTTCCGACAACGTCGACAACAGATCCTTGATCTGAAGCGCCAGCGAATTGGAGGTGGTCGTCATGATGGAAATATGCCCGATCGTTCTTTTATCGACATCATCAATGTGTCGCCGGCACCAATGGCACCTGTGGCGCCTGTTCCGGCTGGGATGTGCCCGGTTGCACGACGCCCGATACATTGACAGCCTCTTCCACGGCCTGCTTTGCCTCTGTGCCGTCTGCGACATTCGCGTCGGTATTTTCCTTGGTAATGGACTCTTCCGTCTTCTTGTTCATGACGATGATGCTAATGCGCCGATTGACGGGATTGTAGGGATTCTTCGCATCGAACAATACGGCCGACGACAGCCCCACGACGCGCAACACCTTGGTCTCCGCCATGCCGCCCGCGACCAGTTCCCGCCGCGACGCATTCGCCCGATCGGCAGACAGTTCCCAGTTGCTGTAGCTCTTTTCACCGCTGGAATATGGGGTGGCGTCGGTATGGCCGGACAGGCTGACCTTGTTCGGAACATCGTTGAGAATCTTGGCGATCTCATGCAGGATCACTTTGGTATATGGCTGCAATTCCGCACTGGCCAGCGCAAACATCGGGCGGTTCTTTTCATCGACGATCTGGATGCGCAAACCTTCAGAGGTAATGTCGATCAGCAGTTGTTTTTGATATTGCTGCAGGCTGGGAATCGTGGCGATCGCTTCCTCGATCTTGTCCTTTAGGATTTGCAGGCGCTTCGCCTCGGCTCTGGCGAGCTCCTCCTCGGCCGCTTTCAAGCTGTAGTTGCGGGATGGCGTCAAATCCTCGCCCTTCTTTTGCTGACCGTCGATGCGCGTCATGTCCTTGCCGCCGCCTTTGATGACACTGGTCGCGTCACCACTGCCTGAACCACCGGCCATCGCCACCTTCAGTGGTGTACTGAAATAGTCGGCGATCCCTTGCAGATTGCCCTTGGTGGTCGACCCAAGCAACCACATCAGCAGGAAAAACGCCATCATCGCCGTCACGAAATCGGCATAGGCGATCTTCCAGGCGCCGCCATGATGGCCGCCGCCCGATTTTTTCACACGCTTGATGATGATGGGACGGAGTCCTTCGTCAGCCATTTCAGTCTCCGCTCGTTTTTCTCTTCTTGTTTATGTCAGCAACTTATTTCGACTTCGACTGCCTGATATGGTCTTCCAGTTCGGTGAACGAAGGACGCTCGGTCGAAAACAGCACCTTCCGACCGAATTCCACAGCCAGCGCAGGTGCATAGCCGTTCAGGCTGGCCAGCAGCGTGACCTTCACGCACTGGAACACCTTCGACGACTCGTGCAATTTCTGCTCGAGCACGCTCGACAACGGGCTGACGAAACCATAGGAAAGCAGAATACCGAGGAAGGTGCCGACCAGCGCATTGGCAATCAGGATGCCCAGTTCGGCCGGCGGCAAACCGACCGACGCCATCGTGTGCACGACACCCATCACTGCAGCGACGATACCGAAAGCAGGTAGACCGTCGCCCAGCTTGGAAACGCAATGCACGGGAATCTCACCTTCCACGTGATGCGTTTCGATTTCGTTGTCCATCAAATTTTCGATCTGGAACGCATCCATGTTGCCGGATACCATGAGGCGCAAATAATCGGTCATGAATTCCGTCAGGTGGTGATCCGCCAATACCGCCGGATACTTGGAAAAGATCGGACTTTCCTCAGGGCTCTCGACATCGCCTTCGATCGACATCAGGCCTTCCTTGCGCACCTTGCTGAGAATCTCGAACAACAGGGTCATCAATTCCATGTACAGCGCCTTCGAGTACTTGGAACCTTTCAGCACGGAAGGCAGCGATTTCAATGTGGCCTTGATCGCCTTGCCACTATTGCCGACAAAGAACGCGCCGGTCGCAGCTCCGCCGATCATCAACAACTCGACCGGCTGAAACAGGGAATGCAAATGCCCGCCTGCCAGTGCGAACCCGCCAAATACCGAGGCGAGAACGACCACATATCCGATTATGACTAACAAACGCAGGCTCCCCGTTTTGATGAGTATGAGTTATAAGTTGCCATTATTGCCTCAACAATTGCCAATACGCAACCACGAAGAGCCTTGGCATGCCGAGACAAATCGACACCTTCACATATTTACTTTCAACGGCTCGGATTATCGGAACTTGATGTTCGCCTGCAAACGAAAGACGAATAAATTTTCAAAGACGCCAGACATGCAGCTCGGGGCCGTCGTCTTGCAGGAAAACGATCTCATCCGCCGGCACGTCGATAATGGGGAATTCATAGCTGAGCAACAAGCTGCCCGGACGCATTTCGGCGCGCACCTTTTTCCACAAGCCCGGCATGGCAACGGGCGACAGATAGGCGAAGACGACGTCGTAGTCTGCAAGATTCAGCGAACGGTAATCGCCGCGTAGAAATTGCGCCGCACCGCCTGCCATACGCGCGCGCAACCGGGCAATGGCCCATGGGAGAGGTGCAATTTCGATACCGGAAAAGCGGCCGGAAAGCCGTCGTCGCGCTAGGTGCAGAACCAGTCCACCGAAACCGCAACCGATATCGATGAAGCACAGCCCCTCTCGTTCCGGCAACACGGTTTCGACAGCCCGCCACACCGGCAAACGCGACGGATAGTACGGTACCTGCGTCCTGAATGTACTCCAATACAAGACAAGGAAGATCAGGAAGGCGGCCAGAAACAAGACCGGTGGCAACTGCAGCGCCAGCCCAACAATCAGGAGGATAGGAAAAAGAAACTGGATGATCCACCACCAGCAAGCCTGTCGACGCCAGCAAGACAGTGCAGCGGCAATTGATCCCTGCAGGATTGCTGCAATCAGAATGTTGAACGAAGCCTGAAAAATCACGTTCAGGCTTACAACAAGCAGCAGGACAATCAGAAAGGCGGCGACCTGCAATAGCAGCGCCAGGATGGCAGGTGTTTTTCCGAAAGCCAGAGGCGCCGGCCTTGCGCCGGAGCGCCTCTCGATTTTCACAGGAATCGTTTGAGTCTTTTATGCCGCCAGCGCACTCGCATCCTGCTTGGCACGCTTAGTCTTGCCAGCGCGGGAAGGCATATGGCACAGGCCGCAGGTATAGTTTGCATTCAGATCCAGGCGGTGGACCACGAAATGACCGCCGCATTCGCTGCAACAGGCAGTCGACAGCATTTTACTCTCGAAAAAGCGCACCAGCGTCCAGGCTCTAGTCAATGACAGCACCGGCTCACCGTCCGGTCCGGGACCGACTTGCTCCTGATACAGTTTGTAAGCCTTGATGACGGCATGAATACCCGTAACCTGCGCATGCTCGATCAAATATTTATGGATGCCGATGAATAGCGACGAATGAATATTTGGTTGCCAGGTGATGAACCAGTCCGTCGAAAACGGCAGCATACCCTTCGGTGGAGATACGCCGCGCAGCTCTTTGTACAATTTCAACAAGCGTTCGCGTGACAGCGATGTTTCCGATTCCAGCAATTGCAACCTTGCCCCTAGATTGATCAACTCGATGGCGAGTTGAATTTCCTGGGATTCCGACACGACGCTTTTCTTGGCCATTTTTTACTCGCTGCAGATGAAATGGGGAGACGAATCGGAACAGATATCAGACGATCTGTTCCACTGCCTGACCTGCCATCAGAATGGCGGCGTGCGAGTGGGAAAGGGAGCGGTCCTTGTTGTAATCAGCCAGCATGCCGAGAATCGCACCGTCGTCGAAACGAAAACGGGCGAGCATCATGTTGGCGCCAGCGAGTTTCAGAATCTGCGCATTGCTCATGCCTTCGATCAGATCGGCAATTTCGCTACTGATGCCTAGGCGGAAAATTGCAGTCGCCTTGTCAGCACGAATCATCTGTTGCGCCAGCATCAGGTATCCCAGATTCGCGTCACGGATTTCAGCAATGATGTCGTTGTTTGTCATGGTCGCCCCTCACCTCGAATGTAATCGGCTGTAACAAATTGTTTCGCCGTGGAATGCATTCTGCTGCGAGTGGAAAAACGCTGGAATTGGCAGCGCTCTGTTTTTGAATACAGCGAAAACGACAAACGGCCGGTAGGCGTTTGTCTTACAAACGTCGACCAGCAACTGGCACAGCCCTGAAAAAATCAGGCTGCAAATGGCTTGGGTATTAGGTCTTTGGATTTATACATCGTCCACAAACCCCTTCCCTGAAAACGGACAATCAAGAAAGATTCGTCTATCTTTTGATCACGCAGATATCTAAATTTTTGACTCATCGTGGTGAATGAATTCTCTTTTCCACCACAGCCATATC
>DATDLO010000263.1:0-4733 GCA_036519215.1 Oxalicibacterium sp. | reverse complement strand
CCAAGATCAACGGGCTGGAAAAAGCTTGGCTGATCGCCGAGATACCGGAAACACAAAGCAGCCGGATCCGTCCCGGCATGGTGGTGACCGCCACCGCATCACGCGACGGCAATCGCGTCTACAAAGGGACAATTCGCGATCTGCTGCCGGACGTCAACGCCTTCACGCGTACGGTGCAGGCTCGCATCGAGTTGAACAATGACGATGGCGCTCTGATCCCGGGACTGTTGATGCGCGTGGAGCTGGCGTCGGGTAACAAGAAATCGCGATTGTTGATACCGACAGAAGCGATCATTACTGATGGCAGGCAATCGCGCGTGCTCGTCAAGGGCACTGGAGACGGACTTCATCCGGTTGCCATCGTGACAGGTGAAACCTTCGGCGATGACACTGAAGTCACCGAAGGACTCGCAGAAGGTCAGCAGATCGTCGCATCGGGGCAGTTCCTGGTCGATTCGGAAGCAAGCCTGAAATCGGCTCTGCCGAAACTATCGTCACAGGAGCCCGACGAAAGCAAGCGTGCCGACAATCCGTCATCCCATCAGGGTATCGGGCGAATTGAACAGGTTACTAAGGACGGCATCACTTTCTCCCACCAGCCGATTCCCTCTCTCGGCTGGGGTGCCATGACGATGGAGTTTTCCAAGGCCCAACCGGATGCCTTTGCCGACGCAAAGCCGGGAGAGCTCACCAGGTTCCGTTTTCATGAAACGGAAACCGGCTATGTGCTCGACGACGTGCAACCTGCGGAGGAAAAACCATGATCGCACGCATCATCCGGCTATCGATCCGGCAGCGAGGCTGGATTCTGTTGGCCGCAATCGTTATCGCCTTGTGGGGAATCTGGTCAGTCGGCAAGACGCCGCTGGACGCCCTGCCGGATTTATCGGATACCCAGGTCATCATTCGCGCCCAGTATCCGGGCAAGTCCCCGCAACTGGTTGAAGACCAGGTCACCTATCCGTTGACGACCGCCTTGCTTTCCGTACCCGGAGCACGAACCGTTCGCGGATATTCCTTCTTCGGCGACTCGTTCGTCTATGTTTTATTCGACGATACGACCGATCAATACTGGGCGCGATCGCGCGTGCTCGAGTACTTGAGCCAGGTACAAAGCCGCCTTCCGCCGGGGGTAAGGACGGAGTTGGGACCGGATGGTACCGGCGTCGGCTGGATCTACGAGTATGCGCTCGTCGATCGTACGGGCCGGCATGATCTCGGCCAGCTCCGCACTTTGAACGACTGGTTTCTGAAATTTGAATTGAAGACCGTGCCCGATGTCTCCGAGGTCGCCAGTATCGGCGGCATGGTCAAACAGTATCAAGTGGTTTTGAACCCGGACAAACTGCGTGCGTTTGGTATTTCCCACGCCATGGTGCTCGATGCCTTGAACAAGGGAAATGAAGAATCCGGCGGGTCCGTTGTCGAAATGGCCGAGGCTGAATACATGGTGCGTTCGCATGGCTATCTGCGTACGCTCGATGACTTCCGCCATGTCGTTCTACGAGCGAATTCGAGTGGCACGCCTGTCTTGTTGCAGGACATCGCCACGGTACGCCTGGGCCCTGAAATTCGCCGCGGCATCGCCGAACTCAACGGCGAAGGCGAAGTCGCCGGCGGTGTCATCGTGATGCGCTCAGGAAAAAATGCGCTGGAGACCATCAAGGCGGTCAAGGCAAAACTCGCATCGTTGCAAAGCTCGCTTCCTGCCGGCGTTCAGGTCGTGACAACCTATGACCGCTCCACCTTAATCAACGCGGCTGTCAGCAATCTCACACACAAGCTGATCGAGGAATTCATCGTCGTCGCGCTAGTGTGTGCCATCTTTTTGTTCCATTTCCGAAGCGCCTTGGTCGCAATCGTGTCGCTTCCGCTTGGCGTGCTAATGGCATTCATCGTCATGCGATACCAAGGCGTGAACGCCAATCTGATGTCCCTCGGCGGTATCGCCATTGCCATCGGTGCAATGGTGGATGCGGCCATCGTGATGATCGAGAACGCGCACAAGCATCTGGAAGCTTACGAACACCGGCATCCGGAGCGCCGCATTACGGGCGGTGAACGCTGGGAATTGATTGCCGATGCAGCCAGCGAAGTCGGCCCTGCCCTGTTCTTTTCACTGTTGATCGTAACGCTTTCCTTCGTTCCGGTATTTGCACTGGAAGCCCAGGAAGGAAAACTCTTTGCGCCGCTGGCGTTTACCAAGACTTACACGCTGGCCGCCGCCGCCGGGCTTGCCATTACATTAATCCCGGTACTGATGGGCTACATGATCAGGGGAAAAATACCGAGCGAAAACGCCAACCCGATCAACCGATTTCTTATCAGAATTTACCGGCCCGGCCTTGATCTCAGCTTGCGCTATCCCAAGACCACCATCGTCGTCGCGCTGGCAGCGCTGTTGATGACCGTTATCCCGATATCACGGCTGGGCGGCGAATTTCTGCCGCCGCTGGACGAAGGCGATCTGCTCTATATGCCGTCTTCCCTGCCCGGCATTTCGGTCGCGAAGGCATCGGAACTCCTGCAGCAGACCGATCGCTTGATCAAAACGGTTCCGGAAGTGGCCACCGTATTCGGCAAGGCAGGTCGTGCCGAATCCGCCACCGATCCGGCACCGCTGGAAATGTTCGAGACCACGATTCAGTTCAAACCGAAGGACCAGTGGCGCCCCGGCATGACACAGGCCAAGCTGATCGAAGAACTGGATCGATTGGTCAGAGTACCCGGCTTGTCCAATGTGTGGGTACCGCCGATCCGCAATCGTATCGACATGCTGTCCACCGGGATCAAGACACCGGTTGGGGTCAAGGTATCCGGTCCCGACCTTAGCGTAATCCAGACGGTGACGGAACAGATTGAATCGGCCGTCAAGAATGTGCCGGGCGTAACGTCCGCGCTGGCAGAACGTGTCAGCGGCGGGAGATACATCGACATCGATATCGATCGGCAACGTGCTGCACGGTACGGGCTGTCCATCTCCGATGTGCAATCGGTCATTTCATCTGCCATCGGCGGTGACAACGTTGGTGAAGTCGTGGAAGGCCGCCAGCGATTCCCGATCAATATCCGGTATCCGCAGGTCTACCGGGATTCCGTTGAGAACCTGCGTGCGTTGCCAATCGTGACGAACACCGGTGCCCAGATTCAACTGGGCGATGTTAGCGCAATCAAGATCGTGGACGGGCCGCCCATGATTCGCAGTGAAAATGCGCGCTTGTCCGGCTGGGTCTACGTCGACGTACGCGGTGTCGATCTGACTACTGCCGTCAGGAACATGCAGACGGCTGTCAGTCAAAAGGTAAAGCTGCCCCCCGGTTATGCCATCGGATGGTCCGGACAATTCGAATACCTTGAACGCGCGGCAGACAAACTGGAAACGGTCATTCCATTGACACTTGGCGTGATTTTCATTCTGCTTTATCTGGCCTTTCGTTCCGTTTCCGAAGCGGCGTTGCTGATGCTGACGGTACCTTTTGCGCTGATTGGCGGTTTCTGGTTCGTCTGGCTGTTAGGCCACGCAGTTTCCGTTGCCACTGCCGTCGGATTCATTGCGCTTGCCGGACTGGCCGCCGAATTCGGCGTGGTCATGCTGGTTTATCTGCGCAATGCACTGCATGAACGACTATCGACGGGGAAACCACTTACCAGGGAACTGATAGAGGAAGCAATCAAGGAAGGCGCCGTCCAGCGCGTACGTCCGAAAGCCATGACCGTCGCAGTCATTCTCGCCGGCCTGATTCCTATCATGATCGGCAGCGGAGCGGGTTCCGAAATCATGCAACGCATTGCCGCGCCGATGGTGGGAGGGATGCTAACCGCACCGCTCTTATCGCTTTTTGTTATCCCTGCAGCATGGCGTTTGCTTCAAGAGCACAAACTGAAATCACATCAACCAAAGGAGTCTTCATGAAATCGTTCGCCGTCTTCACTACAACCTTAATCGCACTCGTCACCTCAAACGCCTTCGCACAGCAGCCTGTATCCAAAATGGATATGGGGTCGATGACCATGGGCGCCCCATCCAATGCTCGTCCCGGTTATGCACCTAACACGGGCGAGATCAAGGCAATCAACAAGGAGCGTCAGATGATTACGCTCAATCATGGCGAAATCAAAAGTAAAACGGTGAAAATGTCCCCCATGACGATGAGCTTTCCTGTGGCAAACGCTTCTACGCTTAGCCATTTAAAGGTAGGCGACCATGTCCAATTCACAGTAGAGAATATAAAAGGACAGGCAACGATCACGGAGCTATCCGAAAAAAGGTAAACCGGGCATGACCGGACATCTTCGGCCTATTGCACCTGATCCACCATAAAAAATGGCCCAATTTAAAATGGGCCATTTAACTGTTTGAATTACTTTCTATTTCATTCGCGCTGCAATACCTTAGAAAAGGCTATATCAACTGGCACGGGCAATGGCACCAACACCTGTTCATGACGCACATCTGTCGAATTTTTCAAACTTAAAGACAGTGATAACCACAAGGCGATCGATTTCGCCATCGCCAAGGATTATCCTGCGCGTGGCGAATATGACGGTTCGCTTTAACCAACTTGCCCTATCTTGCCAATGTCTCCGAAAACGTGCGGCGGAAGCTGCTCGGATCCATACCGTGCAGTTCGCTAAAAGCGACAGAAAAATTGCTTCTGGAAAATCCAACTCTCATAGCAATTTCAGCTACAGGAAGTTTCGTCGTTACCAATAACTCACTAGCGCGACGAAGT
>DATDLO010000262.1:0-3901 GCA_036519215.1 Oxalicibacterium sp. | reverse complement strand
TGGCGGCAGCCGATAAAAACGAGGTCGATAAAAAAACGCGCCGAAGGGCGCGTTTTTCTTTGGCATGTCGGAAGGCATCAAAAGATCGGTAACGTCTCGGGTGCGTGATCGCGCAGCGCTTTCTTCGCCGCCTCGAATTCTGGAAAGATCGACTGCACGGTCGCCCAGAAGCGCGGACTGTGATTCATCTCGCGCAGATGTGCCAGCTCGTGTGCAATCACGTAATCGATCAGCGGCAACGCGAAATGCACGAGACGCCAGTTCAGGCGGATGCGGCCGTCCGCCGTGCACGAACCCCATTGCGTGGTGGCGGAAGACAGCGCGAACGATTGGTAGGCCACGCCCAGTTTCTCTGCATAGATCGGCAGTCGTTCGCCGAAGATGCGTTTGGCTTCCAGTTGCAGCCAGCCTTGCACGCGGTCTTTCAGTTGCTGCTCGCCTGCATCGGCCGGCAGGCAGATCGTCAATTCCTTCGTTGCCGCATCGAACAGGATGCCGGCCGATTGCGTCGCGCGGATGCGCAGCGTGATGTCGTCACCCAGATACGGTAACTTGCCGCCATCGCGCCATTCCATCTGTGGCTGCAGGCGGCGCGCCGAGCGTTCGCGGCGTTCGTTCAGCTTGGCGAAGATCCATCGTTTCTTCTCGTGGATCGCATTCTCGATTTCGGTCAGCGTGACCCATTTCGGCGCCGTGATGCGCAGGCCGTCATCGTCGATCATGAAACCGATCGAACGACGCTTGGAACGGACGAGTGCGTAATCCAGCGCATGTTCGCCGATCTGCATGCGACGCTTGCCGTGCGGTACGGGGCGCGGCGGCTCCGTTATGGAAAGCGGTGCCGCAGGCGTCGGCCGGAACAGGCCTTCCGGTTCCTGCACCGGCGCTGGCTGATCGATACGCGGTTGTGCGGAAACGTCGGGCGAAAAGAAATCGAGCTGTAGCGACAGCTGTTTCGGATCGGGCGAAGTGTGGCGCAGCAGCTTCAAGGATGAATGGACTGTATCAGCAGGTTTATTGTTCGGCGGGATAGGCGTGCGGAGAAATCACGCGCATTTCGGATTCTATCCAATTTTCGACCTGCTGCATGAGTTCGGCGGCATTGCGTCCTTCCGGCGAGATCGGTTTGCCAATCGATACGGTGATCAGCCCGGGGCGCTTGATGAAGGCGTTGCGCGGCCAGCATTCGCCGGCGTTCAATGCGATCGGCACTACAGGCGTGTTCGTTTCCACCGCCAGACGCGTGCCGCCCATCTTGTATTTACCCTGCTTGCCGACCGGGATGCGCGTGCCTTCCGGGAACATGATGATCCATTGGCCGTCCTGCAAACGTTGTGCACCTTCGCGTGCGACCTGGGCGAATGCATCCTTGCCGTTCTTGCGATCGATCGGAATCATGCGCAGCAGCGCCAGCGCCCAGCCGAACAACGGAATGTAGATCAGCGAACGCTTCAGTACGAAAATCAGCGGGCGCGGCATTTTCCACAGCAGGAAGATCGTTTCCCATGCCGACTGATGCTTGGATAACAGGATGACAGGGCTGTCCGGCAGATTTTCCCAACCCTTGATCTGGTAACGGATGCCGCACAACACTCTGGCCAGTTCGATGATGAACATGTTCCAGCGCGACGTCACGTAATAGCGGGTCCGATAGGGAAACGGTGCAAAGACAAAACAGACGAGCGCCCAGATTGGCGTCACGATCAGCATGATCAGTGCGAACAGCAGGGAACGTATGAGCAGCAGGGTATTGGACATCGGGTCTCCACAAGCAAAGCGCCGGTTGGCGTTCGCGGATTATTTTTTCAGGCGGCCGGCTTCAGCAGATGGTCGACGACAGCGGCGAGATTCGGATAAGTTGCCGTGCCCGGCGGCAGGCCGCCTTTTTCGCTGGTTTTCTCGCCCTTGCCGGTTAGTACCAGATACGGTTTGCAGCCGACGATGTAGCCCGACTGTAGATCGCGCAACGAATCGCCGACGGTCGGTACGCTTTTCAGGCTGACATCGAAGCGCTTGCCGACGGCTTCCAGCATGCCGGCCTTGGGTTTGCGGCAATCGCAATTATCGTCGGCGGCGTGCGGGCAGAAGAAAATGGCATCGATATCGGCACCGACTGCCTGTGCCGCTGCGTGCATCTTCTGATGGATCGCATTCAGCGTCATCATGGTGAACTTGCCGCGCGCCACGCCGGACTGATTCGTGCAAACCACCACGCGATAGTCAGCCTGGTTCAAACGCGCAATCGCTTCCAGCGAACCGGGAATCGGAATCCACTCGTCGGGCGATTTGATGAAATCGTCCGAGTCGTGATTGATGACGCCGTCGCGGTCGAGGATGATCAGTTTCATCGGTCGTTTCTCGGAAGAAGTCTGCATGGCGATCGCGTTTCGTTGTTTGGATCAGGAAGCCAGTCGCGAAATGTCGGCGACACGGTTCATCGCCGCATGCAGCGTCGCCAGCAGGCCGAGACGGTTGTTGCGCAGCGCGGCATCGTCGGCATTGACCATCACGCCGTCGAAGAAGGCATCGACCGGCGTTTTCAGCGCGGCCAGCGCTTGCAGCGATGCGGTGTAGTCGCCGCGGTCGAAGGCGGCGTCGGCTTGCGGTTTCACCGTTGCCAGCGTGTTGTTGAGCGCGGTTTCTGCATCTTCTTTCAGCAGCGATGCATCGACTTTCGCCGCGACTTCGCCTTCGACCTTTTTCAGGATGTTGGCGACGCGCTTGTTGGCGGCGGCCAGGCTGTCGGCTTCCGGCAATGCGGCGAAGGCGCGCACGGCGGCCAGGCGTTCGGCGACGTCGGCCAGGCGTTGCGGACGCAAGGCCAGCACGGCATCGATTTCCTGTGCGCTGTAGCCCTGTTCGCGCAATGTATTCGCGAGACGATCGAAAATGAAGTTCAGCAATGCATCGCGATGTTCGGCCGCGATCTTGCCGAAAGGTTGTTCCGCCGCAGCGATCAGTTCGTCGATGCCGATCGCGAGCTTGCCTTCGACCAGCATGCGGATCACGCCTAGTGCATGGCGGCGCAACGCAAACGGATCCTTGTCGCCGGTCGGCACCTGGCCGATGCTGAACAGGCCGACCAGCGTTTCCAGCTTGTCGGCCAGCGCGACGACGGTTCCGACTGCATTGCGCGGCAGTTCGTCGCCGGCAAAGCGCGGTTTGTAGTGATCCTCGATCGCATCGGCGACATCGGCCGGCAGGCCGTCGTGCAATGCGTAGTAGCGGCCCATGATGCCCTGCAGCTCCGGGAATTCGCCGACCATGTCGGTCAGCAGATCGGCCTTGGCCAGTTGCGCGGCGCTGTCGACCTGTTTCGCATCGACGCCGAGCTTGGCGGCAATCGCCTTCGCGATCGTGCGCACGCGTTCGATGCGCTCGCCCTGCGTGCCCAGCTTGTTGTGATAAACGACCTTGGCCAGGCCTTCGACACGCGATGCGAGTTTCTTCTTGCGGTCCTGATCGAAGAAGAATTTCGCATCGGCCAGACGCGGGCGCACGACGCGCTCGTTGCCGCCGATAACGGCGCTGGCATCGGTCGGCCGGATGTTGGAGACGATCAGGAACTTGTTTGTCAGCTTGCCGCTTGCATCCAGCAGCGGGAAGTATTTCTGGTTCGCCTTCATCGTCAGGATCAGGCATTCCTGCGGCACGTCGAGGAAACTTTCCTCGAACTGGCCGAGCAGTACGTTGGGGCGTTCGACCAGGCCCGTCACTTCATCGAGCAGCGCGTCGTCGTCGATCGGCTTCAGGTTGTCGCCGGCGTTGGCAGCGGCTTCCTGCAGCTGGCGCACGATGTCGGCGCGGCGCTCGGCGAAGCCGGCGATGACCGCGCCTTCCTTCGCCAGCTGTTCGGCGTAGGTGTCGGCATGGCGGATGAAGACCGGATCGAGACCGGCTT
>DATDLO010000261.1:0-3428 GCA_036519215.1 Oxalicibacterium sp. | reverse complement strand
GGAAGAAGAAGCCGTAACGCTGCTGCGTGAACGCGGCGTGCCGGAACGCGAACTGGCGGCGGCGCTGCCGCAGGCGCGCGCGCTGTACGACCGCGTATTGCGCAGCGCGCAGCCGTTGTCGATCGATACCTTCCACAGCTGGTTCATGCGCCTGATACAGATCGCGCCGCTGGCGTCCGGCGTGCCGCACGGCTACGCGTTGACGGAATCGACCGGCGAACTGATGACGGAAGCTTACGGCCGCTTCATGCAGGCGATCAACCAGCCGGAGAACGCAGCATGGCGCGCGGCGCTGCTGGCATTGTACGAACAGGTCGGCGATGCGCGTGCGCGCAATCTGCTCGACGCCTTCGTCGACAAGCGCGCCGAATGGTGGGCCGCCACGCAGCGCGGCGGCAATCCGCTCGACTGGCTGCGTGCATGCTGCGGCGACGATGCCGAGCGCGATGCGCGACTGTCGGTGTGGGGTGATGAAGCATTGCGCGAACGCATCCTGCGCATCGCATCGCTGCTGGGGCAGGGCACGGCCACCAACCAGAAACGCGCGACGGCGATCGAGATGGCGATCAGCGCTGGCGCCGGCATCGAACAGTTCGATGCGCTGCTGACGCAGTT
The DNA here is from genome assembly GCA_036519215.1 of Oxalicibacterium sp. Lineage (GTDB taxonomy): Bacteria > Pseudomonadota > Gammaproteobacteria > Burkholderiales > Burkholderiaceae_D > Oxalicibacterium. The sequence continues at coordinate 2,813 of DATDLO010000261.1, read as the reverse complement.
CGTCGACGACAACGGCAAGCCGCGCGGCAACAGCGCCGGTAAGGGAAAGCTGTGCGACGTCGTACTGCGCAATCTGGGCGACGATGGCGTGCAGGCGTTCGAGGTGGAATTCGAAGCGATCGGCGTCACGCTGAAACACATCGCGCTGCGCGCAAGCGAATGCCTGGTGATCGCCCTGAACGAAGCGCTGTTCACCGTCGGCGCTGCTTATCTGGATATCTATCAGGCGGTGAAGGCCGAGCAGCGCGTCTTCGATTTCGCCGATCTTGAATGGCAGGCGTGGCGGCTGCTGGCCGACAGCGAACACGCAGCCTATCTGCAGAGCCGGCTCGATGCGCGCTACCGTCACGTGCTGCTCGACGAATTCCAGGATACCAATCCGTTGCAGTGGCAGATCGTGCAGGCGTGGCTGCGCGCCTATGGCGACGATGCGGCGCGGCCGTCGATGTTCGTTGTCGGCGATCCCAAGCAGTCGATCTACCGCTTCCGCCGCGCCGAGCCGCGCGTGTTCGCCGCCGCGCGCGATGCGTTGATGCAGGACGGCGCGGCCTTCCTGCGTACCAACCAGACGCGTCGCAATGCCGCTGCCATCGTCGAGACGCTCAACGACAGCCTGGCCGCCAATCCGCTGTACCTGCCGCAGACCACGCTGGCCGGCGACGGCGGCGAAGTCTGGCGTTTGCCGCTGGCGCAGCAGGAACGCACCGAAAAGACGGCGTGGACGCCGGACCAGCTGCGCGATCCGCTGACCACCGCGCGCGACGAGGAAGAAGACGCGCGCCGTTTGCAGGAAGGCCGCGCCGTGGCACAGGCGCTGCTGGCGGCGAAGGAAAAGCTGGATGCCGACTGGTCCGACGTGATGCTGCTGGTCAGGAAGCGCACGCATCTGCAGGCCTACGAACGCGCATTGCGCGAAGCCGGCATTCCGTTCGCCTCCGACAAGCGTGGCGGCCTGCTCGATTCGCTGGAAGTGGCCGACCTGATCGCACTGCTGACCTTTCTCATCACGCCGCACGACGATCTGGCGCTGGCACACGTATTGAAGTCGCCGATGATGGGCGCGCATGACGACGACCTGATCGCGCTCGCGCAGCGCAGCGAGCGGACGTGGTGGACGCGTCTGCAGCATCGCGCGGCAGAAGACGATGCGTCGCCGCTCCTGCGGCGCGCCGCATCGCTGTTGCGCGGCTGGCTGGATGTTGCCGCGCATCTGCCGGTGCACGATCTGGTCGATCGCATCCTGCATCAGGGCGACGTTGTCGCGCGTTATGCGCAAGGCTCGTCGCCACTGCAGCGCGGACAGGTGCTGGGCAACATTGAAGCCTTCACCGAACTGGCGCTGAATCTGGATGCCGGCCGTTATCCGAGCCTGCCGAAATTCATCGACGCGCTGCGGCGCCTGCGCAAGTCGGCCGACAGCGACGCACCCGACGAAGCCGATATCGATGCCGCGCTGAACGCGGTGCGTATCCTGACGATACACGGCGCGAAAGGGCTGGAAGCGCGGATCGTCGTGCTGCTCGACGCCAACCACAGTGAGGGCGCACGCGACGATTTCGGCGTGCTGTGCGAATGGAAGGATACCGATGCGCCCACGCATTTCTCCGCCTTCGCGCGCAAGGCCGAGCGCGGCGTCGCGCGCGATGTCCTGTTCTCGGAAGAGGAACAGCTGAAGACGCAGGAAGACTGGAATCTGCTGTACGTGGCGGCGACGCGCGCGCGCGATCTGCTGATCGTCAGCGGCGTGGCCGACCGGCGCAGTGCCGCCGCCGACGGCATGACGGCAGACAGCTGGTATGCGCGCTTTGCGCAGGTGCCGCTATGGAATAGCCCGATGGAGCAGATGCCGGAGGGTGTGCCAGTAAATGCGGCGGCATCGGCGGACGCCGAATTTTCCCTGCCGCTGTTCGATCCGCCGGCGCTGCCGTTCCTGGAAGACGCGCCGCCGGTTTTCTCCAGCGACGAAATCGACGAAGGCATCGCGTTGCATGCGTTGCTGGAAAGATTGACGCATGTGCCGTCATGGCCGGTCGCACTGCACGCGCCGGAGATCGTGGCGAAATGGCTGCGCTGCCCGCGGCAGACGGCGGACGTCATTTGTATACAGGCGCAGGCAATCTTCGACAATCCGGAACTGATGCGCTTCTTCGATCCGTCGCGGCATCGCTTTGCGCGCAACGAAATGGAAATCGTCGATGCCGCTGGCACCGTGCGTTTCGATCGCCTCGTCATGTTCGACGACGAAGCATGGATACTCGACTACAAGCGCAGGCTGCTGGACAGCGAGCGCACCGATTATGCGATGCAGCTGGCACGCTATCGCGCGGTGGCGCAGAACGTGTTTCCGTCGATGGCGATCCGTACCGCGCTGATCACTGCGGATGGTCGCCTGATCGAAATGGCGTGATAGAAGAGGGCGGATGTCTCTTCCGTTCGAGGAAAGGTATCCATTCGGTAATATGGCGGCATGCGCGGCATGACGGCGAGATGGCACGAGAGGAATGCAGATTTGTCGACGCGGGTGCGAAACGATGAAAACGATGCAAAACGTTTATCGGATTGCGCTGGATGGCGGCGAATCGCCATGAAATGCGTGCGTTTGATGTTGCGTCATTGTCATTCGCCCGCATGGCGCGCGGCGATCGTGTAACGATTGGTTGACTGTCCTTCACTGGCGAATCTATAGTGGCGAGATGATTTCCGACTTTCAAGATCTTTCCGAAAAAATCAGCCAGCTGGCTGCAATGACCCAGGCGCTACGTAGCGAAAACGCCGAATTGCGGATGCGTGCGGTATCGCTCGAGGCGGAAAAT
>DATDLO010000260.1:0-16343 GCA_036519215.1 Oxalicibacterium sp. | reverse complement strand
CCGTGGGAAAGACTGCGCGCGCTGCCGGCATTGCAGGCCGAACATTGCTGCGTCCCGCTGCAACGGGCGTTGGCCGCAGCCCAGTCGCCGGTGAAGGAAGCAATGCTGACCTCCGTCGGCAAGCGCGCCATCTATCGGTTGCAATTGCGCGATGGACGCATCGTCGCCATCGATGCGCGCACGGGCATGAAGATCGATATCGACACGCCGCAAGTGCTGGCGTCGGCGGGAGTTTTCTTGCCGCACGCGACTGGGCATAAGATCGGCACTGTCGGCGAGGATCGCTGGACGCACAGCCGCGGACTCGATCCGCACCGACCGCTGCATATCGTGCAAATGGACGATGCTGACCATACGCGCCTGTACCTGTCGTCGGCAACCGGCGAAGTCGTGCTGGATGCGCCGCTTGCGCAGCGCGCATGGAATTACGTCGGTGCCTGGCTGCACTGGCTCTATTATTTCCGCGACCGCCCCGTCGATCCGGGATGGAGCTGGATCGTCATCGTGCTGTCGGCCCTCGGCACCGTAGCGGCAATCAGCGGCACGGTCGTCGGCATCTGGCGCTGGCGTTTCGGCAGCCGCTACAAATCCGGCAGCCATTCGCCCTATCGCGAATTCTGGCTGCACTGGCATCATCTGCTCGGACTGCTGTTCGCGGCCATCCTCTTCACCTGGATCTTCAGCGGGCTGATGTCGATGAATCCGCTCGGCGTATTCGATGCACGCGGACAGAAACCCGATCTCGCCGCATGGCGCAACGGCGATGCCATTGCAGAACGACTGCCGCTGGAAGCCACACAAGCCATCACGCTGCTGCAGCGTACCGGCTTCCAGCCAGTAGAAATCGGCTGGCGCATTCTCGACGGACAGCCCTACATGCTCACGCGCAATGCGGCCGCCGATACCCGATTGATCATGCGCGACGGTAACGGTTTTGCCGTTCGCAACCAGTGGAGCGGCGATACCTTGCTGCATGCGGCCACGCGGCTGCTATCCGCACCGATACGATCGCATCGCGAACTGACACGCCATGACGATTATTACTATGCACGCCAGCCGGAAGCCATGATGGGCGCCGCCGAGCGGCGATTACCGGTATGGCGCGTGCGCTTCGACGATCCGCATGCGACCGTCGTCTATCTCGATCCATCGACCGGCGATGTTGCGCTGAGCCTGGACCGTGCGCAACGCACGGGGCGCTGGCTGTTCAACTTCCTGCACAGCTGGGATCTGCCGCCGATGCTGCATGCGAAACCATGGCGCGACATCGTGCTGATCCTCCTCAGTCTCGGCGGGCTGGCGATGTGCGTCACAGGCACCGTCATCGGCTGGCGCCGCTTGCGCATCTGGTACGCCGGGAAAGGAAAAGGGAGAACGAAACGCATCTCCTGAGCCGCTCGACGCGGTTGCTGCGCACAGGCAATGTTACTATCGTGAAACTGCGCCATCCGGGATTGTCATGACGATCGTTACCGTGTTCAACCAAAAAGGCGGCGTCGGCAAAACGACGACCGCATTGAACATTGCCGCCGCACTGGCACGCCGCGGATGCAGGCCGGTCGGCATCGATCTCGATCCGCAAGCGCATCTGAGTGCCATTGCCGGCGTGCCGGCCAATGCCGGCGACGACACCATCCTCAGCCTGTTTCAGCGCAATCGTCCATTGCGCGAGCTGGTCCGCACATCGCCGACCAACGGTATCGACATCATCCCCGCCCATCTCGAACTGTCGAAAATCGATACGCTGTTCGGTAAGGGTTATGACGTCGTCAACAAACTCAACGCAACACTGCGCGCGGAAAAATTCGGCGAGGCAGACAGTCCCGTGATGATCGATTGCTGTCCGCTGGTCGGCGTGCTGTCGCTCAATGCGATCTTCGCGTGCGATTGCCTGATCGTGCCGGTTTCCGCCGATCATCTATCGGCCAAGGGCGCGATGCAGATCGAGAAAACCCTGAATGCACTGGAGCCGGTATTGAAACGCCGCGTCAATCGACGCTATCTGTTGACGCGTTTCGACGGCCGCCGCGGCATGGCGTGGGAAGTATTGAAGGTATTGGAGGAAAAATTCGGCGCGGATGTGTGTCGCTCGCGCATCGCGGAAAACGTCAGCCTGGCGGAGAGCCCGGCGTTCAACAAGACGATCTTCGAACATGCACCCAGCAGCCGGGGCGCGCAGGATTACGACACACTACTGGACGAATTGCTGGCGGACGGCTTCATCCGTTCCGCGACATCAGCGCGAAATCAGTGACAGGATATCGTCGACCGAATGGGCTAGGCCGGGACGCTGCACGCTTCCCTTGATATCGCATCGCAACACTTCGCAGTGGCGATACATCTGACGCAGCTTGCGTTCGGCTTCCTCGCGATCGCGACCGCCAATCACAATGCTCTCAAGGCGCTGGCCTTCGCGCGTCTTGACCGAAAAATCATATTTCAACATGACATTCCTCCCCTTAATTCGGAGCCTTCGGCTTGCACCCGCTCGGTGCAACGAAGGGCCAGATTACCATGTTCATGGCAATTTGCTTGCCAAAATACAACCTTTTGCCACATAAAATCGGGCATTTTGTTGGAAAAAAGCCGCTTCTTTCGGCAAAACCGGAAGTTTCACCTAGCGAAATGGCTCTGACGACCGTTTTCCTCATAAGCGAACGGTTCACAACAAGATCAGCCTTGGGCAACCCTTCAGCAAACTTTATTTAGCAACCTTTACACGGCGGTGCGGTCACAAAATTTCCTCCACATCTTTTGCGAAGGGACCGCCATGCGCGTCGATATCTACAGAAGGGCAGAACACGCCGGACATTTTTCCTACCTCGCCGTCCCCGAAGGAAAAATGATTCCCGGGGAAGTCATCAATACGGACTGGGAGTTGATCGATCGCGGCATGGATGTGAATGACAATGCAAAACATCTGGACGGTTACACGATCGACGCGCCGTTCGAACAGATCGCGGCCAAAGGTTACGCCATTACCAGCGTCAAAAAGATCGACAAGGCGTGAGCACCGCCTAGCTACCAACCAAGCTGCGAACCAACTACGCAGCATTTCCTTTTCTGGATTTTCGGGGGTACGGCCCTGCCGCCATTCCGGCAGAACCGTACCCTCGATCGCATCTGCGCATGTCATGACCTCGCTGCTCGCATACAATGACGTCGCATGCGGTGCGCATCCTGCCGCCGCTTTCATCGCGACCTGCCATGCAATTCAGACACTACAAGGGCGGCATCTACGATTTCGTTTGCGCCGCCAAGCTCGAATCCGATCCGGAGACGGTGATGATCGTCTACACCACCGCTGACGGTTCGTTCTGGACGCGCCCGGAAAAGGTCTTCTTCGAGAAGATCACGCACGAAGGGCGCACCGTGCAACGCTTCACGCCGATCGAATAACGCTCGCCACTTCGCGGAATCACCGTGTACGTCCTCATCATCGAAGACAATCCCGACATCGTCGCCAACCTGTACGGTTTTCTGGAGCCGCTCGGCCATACGCTGGATGTGGCGACGACCGGCACTTCGGCGGTCGAGCTCGCTTCCGCTTCGCCGTACGACATCATCGTGCTCGATCTTGAATTGCCCGGACTGGACGGCGTCGAGGTCTGCCGCAAGCTGCGCCGCGAGCGCCGCATCGCCACGCCCATCCTGATGCTGACGGCGCGCGATACCGTCAAGGACAAGCTGGTCGGTTTCGAAGTCGGCGCCGACGACTATCTGGTCAAGCCGTTTTCGCTGGTCGAACTGGAAGCGCGCCTGAAAGCGCTGGTGCGCCGCGCGCGCAACGAGAATATCGAACACATCCTCGAATTCGGCGAATTGCGTTACGACCTCAGTTGCGGCGAAGTCACGCGTGCTGGCCGCAAGCTGACACTGACGCCGACCGGCTACAAACTGCTGGAAGCCCTGATGCGCCGCGCACCGGCGATCATGCCGCGCGATGTATTGCTGCGCGAAATATGGGGCGACAATCCACCCGACAGCGATGCGCTGCGTACGCACATACACGCGTTGCGTCAGGCGCTGGATCGTCCCTTCGTCACACCCATGCTGCGCACCTTGCCCGGCAACGGTTACCGACTGGTAGACAGCGAGGACCAGCAGCCATGAGAAAACGCAATCATTCGGTAGGCCGCCGTCTGATCGGCGCTTTTGTGCTGTTCACCTTCCTGTTGTGCGTGTTTTTCTCGATCACCGGCCGCATGGCAATCGAAGCTTCCGAGAAACAGCTGGTCGACGAACGGCTGGAAAAGGTCACCACACAGTTGATCGACCAGTATCATCGCCACGAACTTCTCTCTACCGTCGAAGACAATTTCTACGTCAACGACGAAATCCCCGAGCGCTTCCGCCATCTGCGCCCCGGCGTGCATGAAAAGCACATCGGCAATCGCGAATACACGGTTTGCATCCGCAAGATCGGTGACGACACCTTTGCCGTGGTCGACGATACCAGCGATTTCGCCATTACCGAGAAAGTCATCTTCACGGCGCTCGGCATCGGTTTCATCGTCAGTCTCGTACTTGCGCTTGCGCTCGGCCTCTTCATCGCGCATCGCATCGTCTCGCCGCTGACCGCGCTGGCAAAGGCTGTCGAACGCGACGATCCGCCGTCGAAGCTGCCGGCGCTGGAACTGCGCAACGAGATCGGCACGCTGGCACGCGCCTTTGCCTCGCGCACCGAGGAATTGCAACGATTCCTCGCCGACGAAAAACTGTTCACCGGCGATGTCAGCCATGAACTGCGCACGCCGCTGACCATCATGCTGGGCGCAGCCGAGTTGCTGGAAGTGCGCCTCGCGCAATCGCCGGAAAACCGCGACGTGGCAGAACGCATACGGCGCGTCGCGGAAGAAGCCTCCGAACGCGTCGGTGCGCTGCTGCTGATGTCGCAATCGCCGTCCGTACTCGGCAGCGCGCCGGTTTCGCTGACGCATCTGGTCGAACGCGAGATCGAACGCTATCGCCAGCTGTTCAGCGACAAACCGCTGCAATTGAACCTGCGCGGCAGCACTGACGAAGTCTGGGTACAGACACGCGCGGAACTGGCCGGCATCGCCATCGGCAACCTGGTGCGCAATGCATGCCAGTACACCGAAGAAGGAACCGTCAATATCCACCTGACGGCACATCAGCTGAGCGTCGAGGACAACGGTCCCGGCCTGCCGGAAAATGTGCGCGCCCGCTTGTTCGAACGTTTCGTGCGCGGGCACGACGCGCAATATGTCGGCTCCGGCCTCGGCCTGGCCATCGTCAAGCGCGTGGTCGATCATCTCGGCTGGCAGATCCGGCATGAAGTGCCTGAAACCGGCGGCAGCCGCTTCATACTGATCTTCCCGCCTCTGGTCTGATTCTGCGCCGCTTCTTTCCCGTAACAGCCTTGCCTGTCCGGCAACACGAAAATAGCGCAACCCATCCGGCTGCCACCTTAACAGCCGCTTAACGGCGCGCTCGATAGCGTACCGGCTTCCCATCACGAAGCTGGTATCCGCCTTGAAAACCACTCCTGCCGTCGGCTCTGCCGACACCGCTTTCGGCAGCCGCGCCATTGCTCGCCTGCTCGACCGCCTGCCCATACTTGGCATCGAACAATTGGCCCTGCTCGCCAGCCTGTTCTTTTCGCTGGCGTCGAACAGCCTGTTCTTTTCCGCGGCTACCGCGCACCGGCACTGGAACCAACCTGGCAGCTGGCTGTTTGCCGCTGCGATCTTCATTGCCATCACCGCCTTCCAGAGCGCGGCCTTGATGGCCGTCATGAATCGCTGGAGCGCCAAGCCTGTGCTGGCCGTGCTGCTGATGACGACCGCTGCCGCCACGTACTACATGAACAAGTACACGGTGTTCTTCAACAGCGACATGGTGAGGAACGTGCTGCGTACCGACGTCAAGGAAGCAGGCGAACTGCTGTCGCTGAATTTTTGCCTGCACATGCTGGTATTCGGCGTGCTGCCATCGATACTGGTCTGGCGCCTGCAGCTGCGCCGCACGCCGTGGCGACGTGCATTGACGATACGGCTGCTGTCCATTACCGGCGCCGTGCTGCTGGCGGTCGGCGCCATCCTGCTGGTTTTCCAGGATTTTTCGTCGTTGATGCGCAACCAGAAGGAAATGCGTTACCTGATCACACCGAGCAATTATCTGGTGTCGCTGGCGCGCGTGGTGACGGCTGACACCGAAATCGCCGGACCGAAAATCCCGATCAGCGAGGATGCCAAACTGGGCGCCGGCTGGGCGTCACGCAGCCGGCCGATGCTGTTCGTTCTGGTGGTCGGCGAAACGACGCGCGGCGATAACTGGGGCATGAACGGTTATGCGCGCCAGACGACGCCGGAGCTGAGCAATCTCGGCGTATTGAATTTCCCGCATGTCACGTCGTGCGGCACCAATACCGAAGTGTCTGTGCCCTGCATGTTTTCCACTTACGGTCGCCGCAACTACGATGAAAAGGCAATCCGCCGTCACGAATCGCTGCTGCACATCATCAATCACGTTGGCATCAATACCGTCTGGCGCGACAACCAGTCCGGCTGCAAGGGCGTCTGCGACGGCCTCGGCCAGCAGTTCTTCGACAGCCACAAGGACCCGGCGCTATGCGACGGCGAGCGCTGCCTCGACGAAATCATGCTGGAAGGAATGGACGACGAAATCCACAAGACCAAGGAGGGCAATCTGTTCGTCGTGCTGCACCAGCTCGGCAATCACGGTCCCGCCTACTATCGCCGCTATCCGTCCACGATGCGCATCTTCACGCCTACCTGTGATACAGCCGACCTCAGCCGCTGCTCGCAGCAGCAGATCGTCAACACTTACGACAACGGCGTGCTGTATACCGATCACTTCCTGGCGAAGACGATCGCCTATCTGAAGAAGCAGACGAATTACGATACGGCGATGCTGTATCTGTCCGATCATGGCGAATCGCTGGGAGAGCACGGCATCTTCCTGCACGGCATGCCGTATTCGATCGCGCCGAAGCAACAGACGCACATTCCAATGGTGATGTGGATGTCGCGCGGCTTTGCCAGCAGCTTCGGCGTCAGCCAGAACTGTCTGGAAAAACATGCCAGCGATGCGATCAGCCAGGACAACCTGTTCCACACCTTGCTGGGCATGTTGCAGATCAAGTCGAAGTATTACGACAAATCGCTGGACCTGACTGCCGCGTGCCGCGCCAGTAACACCTGATAGCGTGACCTGATAACGTGACTTGACTACGCGTTATTCCAGATCGGCAGGACTGTCGACATCCTGGTGAATGCCGGCATCGTCGACTTCGACTGCAGTCCACGGATGCGCGTGCAGCAATGCGCGCGCGCCCTGGTCACCTTCGACCTGCAACAGTTCAGACAGCAAGCTGCTGCCGAAGCCGACCGGATTACCGCGCCGGCCGCTGCGCACCGGCACCGCGACGTCCGAACCTTGCATCAATGCATCGCGCAACGCCGCCACCGTATCCGGCTGCACGTAAGGCATGTCGCCCAGCGCGATCACCCATCCCGACGCATCGGCGGCATGCTGCAATGCGCACGCCAGCGACACGCCCATGCCGCGATCGGCTTCATCGCAAACGGCCACCGTACAGCCGAGCGCACGCAACGATGCGGCGACCACATCCTCCTTGCGCACCACTGCGACCACTTCCGAAAAAACGGTCAGCATGGTCTTGGCCGATGCCACCACCACTTTCTCGCCTCCGGGCGTGTATTGCAGCAGCTTGTTTCTGGTTTCTTCCGGATCGAAGCGAAGGCCCCGGCCGGCGGCGAGCAGGATGCCGACGATATGTTGCGAATGCGGTGAATTCAAAACGCGATCTTGTAAGAATGATGAATTACGGCGGAATCAGACCAGCTTGCGCCCCGCCAGTCTTTGCAGAACAGCCAACGGACTCTGTTCAGGATGATATTGAATCGCTGGCGACAGATTCAGCGTCTGCTCCATCATGAATTGCCCCGACATGGCGGCGTGCAGCGCATGGTCCGAGAAGCAGACCCAGACGCTGCCGGCAGCAAACGGCATCGTGATCTGCGGTGCATTTTTTTGATAATCCTCGTCCAGTTTCATCTGGTCATGCAACTGCAGCATCATGTGATCGTATTCGGTGCGCAGCTTCTTCGTCTTGCGCAGCAGCCATTGCGTACGCGCATGCCAGGGACGATATTTTTCCAGGCGGGGAATGAATTTCTTCGCCATCTCCTCGAACGGCTCGCCGACACGCCAGACGCGCGGCACGCCATTCTGGTTGATGTTCGCAAACACGCGAAGGATGCGTTCGCCGTGATTGGGACGCCCGGCAAACGCATCGACATGCAGGCGCTTGTCATCGGCGCGCCAGGTTTGCGCACGCGTCTCCACCTGCAACGGCCGGTAGCTGGTGGTCGCCATCCGCATCGTCGAACGATATTGCGGCACCAGCGATTCAATCAGTTGCTGCGCCTGCGAACGGAAACGGCCGACCATTGCCGCAACCTCGGCTTGCGTGGCCTCATCGCCGGTCGATCCCTTGAATCGTCCGCTCGCTTCCAGCGTGATGCTGCGCGAACCCTGCGCATTCATTTCCGGTTTCAGGAAGCGGTATTCGCTCTCCTTCAAACGAAAAGCCAGACGCGGGAAATACAGCACCTTTCCCGCTTCCAGCGCCATGATCCATGCCGGGTCGACCGATTCCAGTGTCCAGTCTTCGGCATCGATGATGACGATCGCATCGGCAATATCGCCCTGGATCGAAGCGCCTTGTGCGACAAGCTCTGACATATTGCTTCCTTTGTTCCGTGCAACGCGGCAATCATGCCGCAACCTCACCTGATGTTACCGTAACCGTGCGACCAGCCGCGCGAATTCCTCATCCAGCGTATTGCCCGGCAACGTGCTGTTGCCGCGGCTGTACCAGTAGCGCGCATTGCCGAGATCGCCTTCCACACGGTGCAGATAACCGTGGATCTGGCAGGACAATTCGTCGCCATGTACCTGCACCATCTTGTGCGCTTCTTCCCAGTCACCGGCCTTGGCCAGATCCAGTACTTTTTTGTGGTCGCAAACCATGCAATTCTCTTTCGTCTTCAGCCGAACTTTTCCAGTTCGAAAATTTCCGCATATGGCGTCTGGTGCGGCATCAGCAACACAGCGCCATCCTTGCGGTTCAGGTCCAGCACCCGTTCGTCGAATCCCTTGCCGCGCGTATTCAGGTTGCGCTGATGCTGCGAACCATGCAGCCGCAGCAATTCCGCCTTCCACGCTGCCGCTTCGCCGTCGAACGGCATGCAGATGTCGGTGCGCATCGTAACCGTTTTTGCATCTTTGTTCAGGAAGGCCCATGCCGACCGCTTTTCGGCCAGCATCACGGCGCGGAACAATGCATAGGTGCGCTGGTGCGTGATGTTGCTGTCGTTGCCGTGCGGCATGAAGACCAGGTCGGGGCGGCGCGCGGCGAGATAATCGCGTATCCGCGCATGATTACCCTCGTCCAACCGCGGATTTCCCTTGTCGTCCGGCGGCAGGCGCAGGAAGGTCAACCGATCCAATGGCAGACCGAAAAAAGCGCAACTGGCAGTCTGCTCGCCTTCGCGCAGCGCGGCTTTCTGTTCATCCGTCGTCGCGCCGGCATAACCGTCCTCGACACCGCTGGCACCGGTCGTCAACACGGCAAGATGGATCGTATCGCCGCGCAGATGAAAATGCCGCAGCGTGACGGCGACCGCATCGAAATCGTCGGGATGCGGCGCCAGCACGGCAATCGTCAACGGCCCTGGCAGCGACAATATTCGCAGATCCAACGGCCGCGCAACATCGGGAAAATCCAGCGACATATCCATCGTCACTCCTGACGCAATGGAATGCGGCCGTCGGCGACCGCCGCCACGGTTTCCGCATAGCCGCCGATCAGCACACCATCGACAAATATCTGCGGAAAAGTCGGCCAGCCGCTCCACATCTTGATCGCCAGACGCGGCTTCCACATCGACATATAGCTGCCGTATTCCAGATAACGAAAATCCGCGCCTGCCTTTTCCAGCGCCTTGCGTGCCTTCTTCACAAAGGGATTTTGCGCCATGCCGATGACGACGATGCGGTGCGCTGCAATGGTTGTGGCGACCTCCCCTATCGTCTGGCGATGGTAATCGGCCATGTATTCAAGAGCCGATGGGTCTATTTTTTCGGGCGACAGCAAGGGACGGTTCATACGTTTCTTCCTTGTTCAGCTTTCTTGCACTCGGTTTCTTCCGCTCAGGTTTCTTCCGGCTTTGCTGCCGGCAGCAAACCGGCCGGCGGTTGTTGGTGCTCGTCACCATGTCCGCGCATCCTGCGCAGCGTCTTTTTCAGCCATTGTTCCAGATCGTCGATATAGGTGAACACAGCCGGCACGACCAGCAGGCTCAACAGCGTCGACGTGATCAGGCCGCCGATCACCGTGATCGCCATCGGCGAACGGAAGCTCGGATCGGCACCGAGGCCGAGCGCCAGCGGCAGCATGCCGGCACCCATTGCGATCGTCGTCATGATGATAGGCCGGCTGCGCTTGTGGCAGGCATCGACCAGCGCATCGAAACGGTTCATGCCGCGCTCGCGCGCGAGAATCGCGTAATCGACCAGCAGGATCGAGTTCTTCGTCACGATGCCCATCAGCATGATCAGGCCGATCATCGACGGCATCGACAAGGCGCTATGCGTAATCAACAGCGCGACGAACGCACCGCCGATCGACAGCGGCAGCGCCGCCAGAATCGTGACCGGCTGCATGAAATCCCGGAACAGCAACACCAGCACGCTGTAGATACACAGCACGCCGATCAGCATCGCCAGCCCGAAACTCTGGAACAGCAACAACATCTCTTGCGCATCGCCCAGTTCGGCGATCTTCACCGATGGCGGCAGGTTGCGCATCGACGGCAATGCACGCGCTTCCGTATTCAGTTCGCCCAGCGAACGCGATCCCAGTTCGACATCCAGCGTCACGTTGCGGCTGCGGTTCAGGCGATCGATCTGCGCCGGACCGCTTTCCATCGTCACCGAAGCGACGGTGCCCAGCATCACCGGACCGTTGCGCCCCGGCACCGTCAGCCGTTCGATGGCCGACAGGTCGGCGCGTACATCGTCCGGCAGTTTGACCAGGATCGGCACCTGGCGTTCGGAGAGGTTCAGCTTCGGCAGGTTCTGCTCGTAATCGCCGGCGGTCGCCACGCGCACCGTCTCGCCGATGCTGGCCGCCGTCACACCCAGATCGGCAGCACGCGCCGCATCCGGCCGCACCACAATTTCAGGACGCACCAGCGATGCGCTGGAGGTGACGTTGCCGATGCCGCGCAAAGTGCGCAGCTCGCGTTCGACTTTCTTTGCCGCATCGGACAGCGCTACCGGATCGTCGCTACGCAGCACCAGCTGCATCTTGACGCCGGTATCCGGCGGGCCGACGGTGAAACGCGCACCGGGAACGTTGGCGATATTGGCGCGGATACGATTGTCGATATCAGACATCGTTTCATGACGATCGCTGCGATGCGTGGTCGTGATCGTCATCACTGCGCGCCGCACCTCGGCTGCCGCGCCCGGCGAGAAGGCATCGCCGCTGGAGCCGCCGCCGATCGAGCTGAAGACGCTGGTGATGTTCTTGTCGGCCGAGATTGCCTGGCGCACACGTTCGGTCAGCGCCGCCGTTTCCGCCAGCGTGCTGCCCGGCGGCAGTTCGATCGTGATCTGCGTCTGCCCGCGATCGGCCGGCGGCACGAAGCCGGTCGGCAACAAGCCTGTCAGCAGGATCGAACAGATGAAGAACACGCCAGCCGCGATCGCCGTCGTCAAGCGGTGACGTACGCACCAGCGCATCGTCTGCAGATACTTACGCATTAGCCAGCCGTCTTCGGTCTCATGCTTCGCACTCGGCTTCAGCAGATAGGCCGCCATCATTGGCGTCAACAGCCGCGCGACGACCAGCGACGCCAGGATCGCCAGTACCGCTGCCCAGCCGAACTGCTTGAAGAACAAGCCAGGAATGCCAGCCATGAAGGCCGTTGGCAAAAACACCGAGACCAGCGCGAAGGTGGTGGCGATCACCGCCATGCCGATCTCGTCGGCCGCTTCCAGCGCGGCCTGCATCGGCGTCTTGCCCATCGACAGATGCCGCTCGATGTTTTCGATCTCTACGATCGCGTCGTCGACCAGTACACCGACCACCAGCGCCAGCGACAGCAGCGTCACCGTGTTCAGCGTGTAGCCGAACCAGTACAGGCCGAGGAAGGTCGGGATCACCGACAACGGCAAAGCGGCGGCGGCCACCAGCGTGGCGCGCCAGTTGCGCAGGAACCACCAGACCACCAGCACCGCCAGAATCGCACCTTCGTACAGCAGCTCCATCGAACCGTCGAAGTTTTCCTCGACCGGCTGCGCGTTGTCGATCGCCTGTTTGAAGACGATATTTGCATGCGCCGTCCGCAACTCATCCACCGCTTCGCGCGCGCCTTCGGCAACCGTCACTTCACTGGCGCCTTTGGTGCGGAAAATCTCGAAGCCGACGACCGTCCGGCCATCCTGCGTGGCTGTCGCGCGGCGTTCGGCAATGGTGTCGGAAACGGTGGCAACCTGATCCAGCCGCACATGGCGTCCATCGGGGAGCGGAATGTCCATGCGCGCCAGATCGGCTGCCGTCTGCACGGTGGCGATCGTGCGCACCGCCTGCTCGGCGCCGCTGACGTCGCCGCGCCCGCCCGGCGCCTCCTGCTGCACCAGCCGCAACTGCCGCGACACATCGAGAGCGGAAACGCCCAGCGCCGTCATCCGCGCATTGTCCAGTTCGATGCGCACTTCACGATCGACGCCGCCGACGCGCTTGACCGAACCGACACCCGGCACGCTGAGCAGCCGCTTGGCGACGACGTTGTCGACAAACCAGCTCAATTCCTGCTCGTCGAGATGGCTACCCGGTGCCGCCGATGCGGTGAACGTCATCACAACACGTCCCGCCGTGGAAATCTTGGTCACGGCCGGATCGCGCAGATCGGCCGGCAGGTCGGCGCGTACCAGCGAGACGGCATCACGCGTTTCGTTGACGGCGTCCGACAGATTTTTTTCAAGAACGAATTCGATCGTGATCACGACCACGCCGTCGAGCACACGCGTGTACATGTTCTTGATGCCCTGCAGCGTGGCGATGGAATCTTCCAGCTTGCGCGCGACTTCGGTTTCCAATTGCGCCGGTGCGGTGCCGGGCAGATTGGCCGTCACCGTGACGATCGGCAGTTCGATATCGGGAAAATCCTGTACGGCGTTCATCTTGAACGCCATCAGCCCGGCCAGGCTAATCAGGAAGAACAGCACGATGGCCGGAATCGGATTCCGGATCGATAGCGCGGAGAAATTCACTTGTTCTCCTGTGCCGGTGCAACCGGCAAGGCAGTTGGCGTTGCAGACGTTTGCTGTACGACGTTGACGAAATCGCCGTCGTTCAGGAAGCCTGCGCCGGTGGCGACCAGCAAGGCATCCGGCGCAATGCCGCTGACGACCTCGATGCGGTCGCCGAGACGCCGGCCCGGCTGGATCTTCAGTTGCGTGACGCGATGATCGGCATTCAGGCCGAACACATAGCTGAAGCCGTCACGCACCACCACGCATTGCTGCGGCACCGTGATGGCGTTCGACGTACCGAGCGCGAAATAACCGCTGGCGAACATGCCGGCGCGCACCGGCGGCGCCGCCTTCGTTTCCGGCTGCAGCAGATCGACGTAGACCAACGCCACACGGTTCTGCGTATCGACGGTCGGCGCGATCATGCGCACCTTGCCCGTGGTTTCGGTACCGTTGGCGGCGGTGATGGTCGCCATCGTGCCGGGCGCCAACTTGCCGAGTTCTTCGGACGTTACTTCGGCACGCCACTCGAGCCGTCCCTGACGAATCATGCGGAACAGTTCGGTGCCGGCGCCAACCACTGCGCCGACAGTCGCGCTGCGGGCAGAAATCACGCCGTCATCCGGCGCCAGCACGCGCGTCTGCGACAGCCGCACTTCCTGCGCCTGCAACGTCGCCTTCGCTGCTTCCGCCTTGGCTTTTGCCGTTTGCTCGGTCGTCAGGTATTGATTGATCTGCTGCGTGCTCAGCGCGCCGGTGCTTTGCAATGTGCGTGCACGTTCGGCATTGTTGCGTGCGTCGGCAGCATTTGCTTCGGCTTCCAGCACGGCGGCACGCGCCTGCAGCACATCGGCCTGCGTAGTCGCAGTGGAGAAGGTTGCCAGCACCTGGCCGCGACGCACCTTGTCGCCGACATTGACGCGCACCTCGGTCAGTTGCAGGCCGTTCGATTCGCTACCAATGATCGCTTCCTGCCAGGCAAATACTGTACCGTTGGCATGCAGGCGGATCGGCAAACTTTCCTGCGACGGCGTGGCGGTAGTGACAGTCAATGCCGGCCGCGGTGCTTCGTCTTGCTTGTCGTGCTCGTCAGACCTGAACAGCAGGGTCAGCGCAACGGCCAGGATGACCAGCACGCCAATGGCGATGATGGCGGTTTTCTTGTTCATGCGTTTCATGAAAGGGTTCATTCGGAATCGGATGAGATTGGTCGAATGGCCGTGGCGGAAGCGGTACGCTCGGCATTCGGATTACGCCAACCGCCGCCGGCGGCGCGATACAACGCAATCCATGCGGACATGCGTTCGCGTTCCAGCGTCACGGCATTCAGTTCGGATGCGAGTCGCGTACGACGTGCGTCTTCCAGATCGAGCAGGCTGGACATGCCGTTGCGGTACAGGCTTTCCGTACCTTCATAGGCAGCGCGAT
This sequence comes from Oxalicibacterium sp., assembly GCA_036519215.1. GTDB lineage: Bacteria > Pseudomonadota > Gammaproteobacteria > Burkholderiales > Burkholderiaceae_D > Oxalicibacterium. Next base: position 1,580 of record DATDLO010000260.1, on the reverse strand, counting down.
AACCTTGAACGGCGGCGTGTGCATCTTCGGTCCGCGATGCCGTGCTTTGCAGGTTGACCAGCGCTTCTTCCACTTCACGCACGGCCTGCCGCACGGTGCCGCGATAGGCGCTGACTGCCGATCCATAACGCGCTTCGGCGGCATCGACATTGGCCGCGCGTGCTCCACCATCGAACAATGGCAGCGACAGCGTGATCGGACCGATCGACCAGGTCTGCAGATCGGTCGTCGTACCGGCGGAGTGATAGCGCGCCGCACCGATCGAACCGCTCAACGTCAAACGCGGATAACGTGCCGCCTGTGCGTTGCCAACCTCGGCGCTGGCAGCAGCCACCTCCTGTTCGGCGATGAATACGTCCGGACGCTGCAGCAGTACTCGCGCCGGCAGGCTGTCGATCACGATCGGCTGCGTCAATGGCGGTGTCGATGTCGCCATCTTGGTGCGCAAGGTGGCTTCATCCATTGCCGTCAATTGCACCAATGCCTTTACATCCAGGTCGCAGGAGGCGCGCTGCTGCGTCACACGGCCGCGCGCTTCGGCCGCACTCGCGCGCGCCAGCGCAGCGGTGGCCGGTGCCTGGAATCCCGCTTTCGCGCTCAGGTCGGATAGGCGCGCCGTTTCCTCGCGCGAATCGGCATCCTGCTGCGTGACTGTCACCAGCTTGTCGCAGGTGCGCAGGCTGTAATAACGGTTCGCCACTTCGGCCGCCACCGAAACGCGCGCATCGTGCCAGTTGGCCTGTGCGCCGCGCAAACGCGCCAGCGCCGCACGGCTCGTATCGCGATTGCCGCCGAACAGATCGGCTTCCCATGACGGCTGCAGGTCCGCTTGCGTGATGGTCGACAGCGGCAGCGGCGGTTGCATATTGGTGCGGCTGGACGTGATCGTGCCGTCCAGCTTGGGCAGCAGCGCTGCATCGGCCGACACGCTGGTCGCGCGCGACTGTGCAATGCGCGACACGGCGTCGGCAACCGTCGGGCTGACAGCCTGGGCGGCATCGATCAATTCAACCAACAAAGGATCGTTCTGCTGTTGCCACCATTGCGACAGGTCGGTCAACGTGCCGTGATGCGGCAACGAGGCTGCGTTTTCCGCATCAGGTCCTTTCGGTGCTGGTGCCGGCGCTTGCCATTGCGATGGCGTGGCTGCCTCGACACCCGGCGGTGGCGGCGTCAGTGCACAGGCCGACAGCAACAGCGGCATGCCAATGCCGCATGCAAAGCGAAGGGGCTTCATGATTTTTTCCTCGCTGCGCCTTTCCTGCGACGCACTTCGGCCTGCACCATTGCTTCCGCATAATCGATCAGCCGTTCTATCCATAGATCGACCGCAGCATGCGAACTGATCAGCGACGGCCGGATCGCATCGACGATGTCACGCGCAATGAACATCTGCAGCACCATGCCGACAATGGAAAATGCCAGACGATGAACGTCGTCATCCGGTTTCTTCAAACCCATTTGATGCGCAAGCACGCCTACCAGCGCCGCATGCGAAGGCTTGATGTCCTGCTCGATCTCTTCCTGCCACAGCCCAGTCGGTTCCAGCATTTCCCGGTAATGCAGGCGAACGCACAGCT
>DATDLO010000259.1:0-8456 GCA_036519215.1 Oxalicibacterium sp. | reverse complement strand
ACTTCGAACATCTCGATCAGCTTCTGCGGGCTGATTTCCGCCACGATCGCGCCGCGCCGCGGCCGCATGACGATGATGCCCATCGACGCGAGCTGAATCAACGCTTCGCGGATCGGCGTGCGCGAAACGTCGAACTGCGTTGCCAGTTCGGTTTCGTCCAGGTGCTGGCCAGGCGTCAGCTTGCCGACAGCAATCATTTCCTCGATGGCTTCGCGCAGCAGTTCAGAGCGTTTTTTCATGTGGAGCGGCTTCTTTGCGAATAAAACGACCGGCTAGTAAGTGTGCAGGGCCGATTATATTTAATTCTTGACTGTGTATTTGTTAAATGTATTCTTGTATACACAAAAAGAAAAGCAGATGTTATGTTGCGCATGCGAACGGTATGGACTTGCCGGCTCCCGTCAAAGGGGTTTTCCGGTTTGCTTGCCAGTGAAGCGAGGTTCATCGGGCGTGCATGGTGTTTTGCGGGCGTGCCGCAAGCCGGAATCTTTCAAACCAGAATTGCATAAGGAGACACAACATGAGAAGAATTTTCCTGAAGTCGGCGTTATCTTCCATCCTGGCCGGCGCTCTCGCCGTCGGGTTTTCCAGCGCGGCATTTGCCGCGCCAAAAATCATCAAGATTTCTCACCAGTTCCCGGGCGGCGACGGCCCTGAAGCCGATTTCCGTCATCGCCTGGCCGTGAAGTTCGCGCAAGAAGTTGAAAAGCGTACGAACGGCGAACTGAAGTTCCAGATCTATCCGTCCGCATCGCTGGTCAAGCCGACCGGCCAGTTCTCTGCGATGCAGACCGGCGCACTCGACATGACGGTGCTGCCACTGGCCTACGAGGGCGGCAAGATTCCCGAAGTCAATCTCGGCCTGATGCCGGCACTGGTCACCAGTTATGAGCAGGGGCTGCGCTGGAAAACGGCACCGATCGGCAAGGCGCTGAGCGATGTGGTCGAAAGCAAAGGCGTCAAGATCATTACCTGGGTGTGGCAGGCAGGCGGCGTGGCATCGAAGGAGAAAGCCATCGTCGAGCCGACCGATGTGAAAGGCGTCAAGATTCGTGGCGGCAGCAAAGACATGGACCTGATGCTGAAAGGTGCCGGCGGTTCGATCACCAACATCCCTTCGTCCGAGATCTACAACGCGATGCAGACCGGCGTGCTGGACGCAGCCGTCACATCGAGCACATCGCTGCTGAGCTTCCGTCTGTATGAAGTGGCGAAGCACGTGACGACCGCGCGCAAGAATACGTTCTGGTTCATGTTCGAACCGCTGCTGATGGCCAAGAGCACTTACGATGGCCTGACGCCGGCACAACAGAAGATCGTGACGGAAGTCGGGGCGGACCTGGAAAAGTTCGCTATCGAAGAATCGAAGAAGGACGATGTGCGACTGGGCGAAGTCTATGCAAAGAACGGCGCACAGGCATCCGACATGGATGACGCCGCTTTCGCAAAATGGCGTGAACTGGCCAAGCAGACCGCATGGAAGAACTTCGCCGAGAAGGTGAAGAACGGCCAGCAGCTGCTCGACATGGCACAAGCCGTCAAGTAATTCGTCTGATTGAAGATGCCTGCAGCCCCCCGGGTTGCAGGCATTTTTCCAGGAATGTCCTTATGAACAAATTGATCCGAATTCTCGGTGGCGGACTGCGCTGCTTCAACCGATGGATGGCGATTATCGCTGCCCTGCTGATCGTGATAGCGACAGTGGCGCTTGTATACGAAGTCATCACGCGCTATTACGTGGAAATCGCCAATGACTGGATGATCGAGTTTTGCGTTTATCTGCTGATTGCGGCCACCTTTCTGGCAGCGGCATATACACAGGCGGAACGCGGCCACGTCGGCATTGAAGTACTGGATGAAGTGATGTCTCCCAAATGGAACCGGGTCCGCCTGATGATCGGCGATGCGCTGTCGGCCATCGTGGTCTTCGTGGTGGCACACAATGCATGGCATTACAGCTGGGATGCATACCAGCAAGGCTGGACGACCAGTTCGACATGGGCGCCGCCGCTATGGATTCCCTATTTCCTGATGGCGTTCGGTTTAAGCACGACGGGATTGCAGATGATTGTGCAGATCCTGGAAACACTGGCAGTGCGCGGCGCGCACGAAAAGCCGCAGAACCTGACAGGGGCTTGAAATGGGAACGCTAGAAATTGGCCTGTTGTATCTGGGCGTAACGCTGATCCTGTTGTTCTCCGGCATGCCGATCGCGTTCGCTCTGGGCGCCAGCGCACTTGGCTTCATGTATTTCTTCATGCCGCCAATGAATCTCGAATTGCTGGCCGAAACGCTGTACGGCGAACTCGATAACTTCACGCTGCTGACGATTCCGCTATTCATCATCATGGGGGCGGCGATCGGCAAGACGCGGGCAGCGGTCGACCTGTACGAATCGGCCTATCGCTGGATGCACAAGATGCCGGGCTCGCTCGGCGTGGCCAACGTGATCGGCTGTACGGTATTTGCCGCGCTGTGCGGTTCCAGTCCGGCAACCTGCGCGGCCATCGGCGGCATGGGTATTCCAGAGATGCGCAAGCGCGGTTATTCCGATGCGCTGTCGACCGGCCTGATCGCTGCCGGCGGCACGCTCGGCATCCTGATTCCGCCGTCGATCACGCTGATCATTTACGGATTGATTACCGAACAGTCGATCGGCAAGCTGTTCCTGGCCGGTATCATCCCCGGCCTGTTGCTGGCTTTCTTCTTCGCTGCCTATGTGGTCTACAGCGCATCGAAACAGATTCGTCGCGCCGACGCGGCGCGCGCAGCAGGCGAAAGCGATGTAGTCGTGGCGCCGATGGCAGAAACCTACAGCTGGCGCGAGCGTTTCGAAGTGTTGCCGCGCCTGCTGCCGTTCGTGATCCTGATTGCGGTCATCATGTACGCGATGTACGGCGGCCTCGGCACACCGTCTGAAATCGCCGGCATCGGGGCATTCGGTGCCATGGTGCTGGTGGCGCTTGTCTACAAGTGCTATCGCTGGATGGATGTGCGCGCGATTTTCCTCGGTGCGGCGAAAGAGTCGTGCATGATCATGATGATCATCGCGATGGCGTTTCTCTTCACCTATGTGATGAGTTACCTGCGCATCACGCAAAGCGCGGCGGAATGGATGGCGGCGCTCGAGATGTCGAAGTGGGTGTATCTGTTCTGGGTCAATGTGCTGCTGCTGGTGCTGGGCTGCTTCCTGCCGCCGGTGGCAATCATCCTGATGGTGACGCCGATGATCCTGCCGGGCATCATCGCCAACGGCTTCGATCCGATCTGGTTCGGTATCGTGCTGACGATCAACATGGAGCTTGGCCTGATCACGCCGCCGGTCGGCCTGAACCTGTTCGTCATCAAGGGCATCTCGCCGGAAACGCGCAACAGCGAAATCCTGAAGGGCGTGATTCCTTTCATCCTGATCATGATGGCGTTTATTGCGTTGCTGGCGGTCTTCCCGGAAATCGCTACCTGGCTTCCCAATAAAATCGGATCGTGATGAAACAGTGGAATACGCTTGCCGATAACCGCCGCCAGAGAATGGCGCGCGGCCTCGCCGTGACCGGCCGCATCGCCGATCCGGCGAAGATCGTCGCACTGCTCGAAGCGGTAGTTGAATCGGGCGACCGCGTCTGCCTGGAAGGCAACAATCAGAAGCAGGCGGATTTTCTGGCGAGCGCGTTATGCAAGCTCAATCCCGCGCGCGTGCACGATCTGCACATGCTGCAGTCGGTGCTCGCCTTGCCCGAACATCTGGACGTGTTCGACAAGGGCATCGCGTCGAAGCTCGATTTTTCGTTCTCCGGTCCGCAGGCAGGACAGCTGGCGCGGCTGGTGGCGGCGGGCAAGATCAACATCGGCGCGATCCACACCTATCTCGAACTGTTCGGCCGTTACTTCATCGACCTGACGCCGCGCGTGGCGCTGGTAGCTGCGCAGGCGGCCGACCGCGACGGCAATCTGTACACCGGACCGAATACCGAAGACACGCCGCCGATTGTCGAAGCGACCGCGTTCAAGAGCGGCATCGTGATCGCGCAGGTAAACGAGATCGTCGACGAACTGCCGCGCATCGATGTGCCGGCCGGCTGGGTCGATTTCGTGGTGCAGGCGCCGACGCCGCATTACATCGAGCCGCTGTTCACGCGCGATCCTGCGCAGATTTCCGAAGTGCAGGTGCTGATGGCCATGATGGCGATCAAGGGCATCTATGCCGAATACGGCGTCGAGCGCATCAATCACGGTATCGGTTTCGATACCGCGGCAATCGAACTGATCCTGCCGACTTACGCCGAATCGCTCGGCCTGAAAGGCAAGATCGGACGCCACTGGGCGCTCAATCCGCATCCGGCGCTGATTCCGGCGATCGAAGCCGGCTTTGTCGAATCCGTGCATTCCTTCGGTTCGGAACTGGGCATGGAACGTTACATCGAGGCGCGTTCGGATGTCTTCTTTACCGGCCGTGACGGCTCGATGCGCAGCAACCGCGCGATGTGCCAGACCGCAGGCATGTACGCCTGCGACATGTTCATCGGCTCGACGCTGCAGATCGACCTGCAGGGCAATTCATCGACAGCGACGCTGGGCCGCATCTCCGGTTTCGGCGGCGCGCCGAACATGGGATCGGATGCGCGCGGGCGCCGTCATACCAGCGATGCATGGTTGAAGGCGGGCGAGCAGGCGCGTCATGGCGATCGCATTCCGCGCGGCCGCAAGCTGGTAGTGCAGACGGTGGAAACCTTCCGCGAACACATGGAGCCGGCGTTCGTCGAACGGCTCGATGCATGGCAACTGGCGGAACAGGCGAAGCTGGCGATTCCGCCGGTCATGATCTACGGCGACGATGTCACGCATATCCTGACCGAAGAAGGCATCGCCAATCTGCTGCTGTGCCGCACCGATGAAGAACGCGAACAGGCGATCCGCGGCGTGGCCGGTTATACGCAGGTCGGTATGGCGCGCGACAAGCGCATGGTAGAAAACCTGCGCGATCGCGGCATCATCCTCCGTGCCGAAGACCTCGGCATCGACAAGCGCATGGCTACGCGCGATTTGCTGGCCGCAAAGAACATGAAGGATCTGGTACGCGCATCGGGCGGCTTGTACACGCCGCCGAAGCGCTTCCGCAACTGGTAAGGCACGCATATGGAAACATTGCATTTTCGTCTGGAAAACGGTCGCACACGCATGCCGGCGCAGGCGCATCTGATCGGTGTGGTCAGCTCGGGCAATCTCGAAGTGCTGATCGAATCGACGGAGCTGAACGGCGGATGCGAAGTTGAAGTGAACACCGCGGCAGTCGGTTTCGGCGCAATCTGGCAAGCGGTGATCGACGACTTTCATGCACGCTGGTCGCTGGCGAATGTGCGCATCGCGATCAACGATGTGGGCGCCACGCCGGCGGTCGTCAGCCTGCGGCTGGACCAGGCTGTCGAATCGTTGCAGGGAGCATCGGCATGAACAGTTACCTCGAAGCGAATGCGCGCCAGCGCATGCACCAGTTGCTCGACGCTGGTTCGTTTACGGAATTCCTGCCGCCGGCGCAGCGCATCGTCAGCCCGCATCTGGCGCAACTCGATACGCCGTTCTCGTTCGACGATGGCGTGACGATCGGTAGCGGCCTGCTCAACGGCAGCAAGGTGATGGCTGCTGCGCAGGAAGGCGGTTTCATGGGCGGCGCGGTCGGCGAGGTGCACGGCGCCAAGCTGGTCGGTCTGCTCAAGCGCGCCATTGCCGATCGGGTGGACGGCGTGATCCTGATGCTGGAAACCGGTGGCGTGCGCTTGCACGAAGCGAATGCGGGGCTGATCGCCGTCTCGGAAGTGATGCGCGCCGTGCTCGATGCGCGTGCAGCCGACATCCCGGTGATCGTGCTGATCGGCGGTGCCAACGGTTGTTTCGGCGGCATGGGCATCGTTGCCTGTTGCGCCAATGCGATCGTGATGTCGGAAGAAGGCCGGCTGGCGATGTCGGGGCCGGAGGTGATCGAAACGGCACACGGCGTCGAGGAATTCGACGCCAGCGACCGTGCGCTGGTCTGGCGTACATCGGGCGGCAAGCATCGCTATCTGCTGGGCGACTGCGATGCCATCGTGCCGGACGACATTGCTGCTTTCCGTCGTGTGGCAATCGATGCGCTGGCGCAGTGCGGGCAGGCGCCGTCGGAAGTGACGCTGGAAGCGCTGCAGCGCGAACATGCCATGCTCGAACGGCGGCTGACGGCATTCGGCGAGTTGAGCGAGCCGATGGATATCTGGTCGGCGCTCGGCGTGGTCGATCCCGATCGCCTGCCGATGCTGGAGGCGTCGGCATTCGTGCAGCAGACGCAAGCGTTGCGTGCGGGAGAACGATGATGGAATGGCAGGCGCTGGCAGCACAACTTTTCCCGCAAGGGCACGATATCGTCGAACGCGATCATTTTCTGAGCGGCAGCGGCACCGTCGGCGAGAAGACCGTGACGGTGATCGGTACTACCGGCCACACGCCGATCGGCGTGGAAATCGCCATGGCGCAGGCCGCCGCCATCCTGCAGACGATGCGCGATCATCCGGGCCGGCCATTGGTCATCCTGATCGATACGCAGGGCCAGCGGTTACGGCATCGCGACGAAATGCTGGGCATCAATCATTACATGGCGCATCTGGGCAAGTGCATCGATGTGGCGCGGCGACGCGGCCATCCGGTGATCGGTTTGGTCTACGATCAGGCGCTGTCGGGCGGCTTCATCACCAGCGGTCTGATGGCCGACGCCTGCTACGCATTGCCCGATGCGGAAATCCGCGTGATGGGCTTGCCGGCGATGGCGCGCATCACCAAGGTGCCGGAAGAAAGACTGGTCGAACTGGCCAAAAGCAATCCGGTCTTTGCGCCCGGCGCGATCAACTATCTGAACATGGGTGGCGTGGAAGCGATCTGGGAAGGCGATCTGGCGGCATGCCTGATGCAGGCATTGCAGCAGGACGACAAGGCGGATCGCCGCAGCGCGCGCGGGCTGGCACGCGGCGGCCGCAAGCTGGCGCTGCCGGTGGCGCAGGCAGTGATGGCAGCGGGCGATGTTCGATCGGCATGACAGAATCTGGCTGAACGCGGCGGGCTGGCACGCGGCATGTTCGCAGGTTCCCGGCCATGCCAGTGTTTTTGCGCGCTGGGAAAAAAATGACTGGCCGGTCATCGTGCGCAGGAACGAAGGCGTGCGGGAGTCCGGCACGCTTTGTCTGGGCCTGCCATTGCCGCCCGATGCGGCCGGCAACAAGTTGCGCATCGGCTTCGTCGTCGATGTTGCCGACATCGCGCGTCACGCAATGCCGCTTGGCATCGATGAAGCGGTACCGTCGCTACCGGCACCATGGCGGGAACGATTTGCGGATTTGTCCGAAGCAGCTGCCCGTGGCCGCTTGTCCTTTCATGTTTACGGCTCGGCCGCCATGCAGTCGCTGACGTCGCTTCCCTATCTGTCTGCGTCGTCCGACATCGACCTGCTGTTTTATCCTCGCGATCGCAACCAGCTTGATGAAGGGCTGCAGTTGCTGCGCCTTTACGCAAAGCATCTGCCGCTGGACGGCGAGATCGTGTTTCCATCGGGGCGCGCCGTGGCATGGAAGGAATGGGCGGATGCATCGGCCCGGCCGGATGCAATGCGCATCCTCGCCAAGAGCATGCAGGCGGTAAATCTCAGCACATGTGCTTCGCTGCTGGCCGAACTGGAATGATTGCCGTGGAACGAAACGATCCGCTTTTTTCCTCCTTCGCCGGCCGTGCCGACGGCGTGCCGTTGCACGCATCCTCCTTGCAGTGCATCCGGCATCCGGATATCGCCCTGCTGGCTATCCGTAGTCTGCATGCCGAGCTGGTGCTGTATCCGAAGCCGGGCCTGGTATCGCCATGGGACAACGGCAGCCACGACGACATGGACGCGGCGTTGTTCATGCGCAGCCTGTTTTCGTTGCGCCATTACTTCGCCAGGATGGCGCGTGCCGGTGCGGAAGCTGCGCCGTTTGCTGTATTGCGCCATCACGGGATCGAAGCGGAACACACGATGCTGGCGGCGACGCGCGGCATCAACACGCATCGCGGCGCGATATTCGCGCTGGGCCTGCTGTGTGCCGCAGCCGGGTATTGCCGGCAGCATGGTTTTTCGACAACGATGTTGCGTCATGCATTGACGACCCAATGGGGGGCCGCGCTGGTCGCGCATTCGGCGGCACCGATGTATGGTTCGCACGGGCAGCACGCCGCGATGCGTTTTGCGGTCGGTGGTGCGCGCGAAGAGGCAACTGCGGGATTTCCCTCGCTGTTTGATGTTGCGTTGCCGCAGTTGCGCCGTTCGCTGGCGAGCGGGCGCACCGTAGAGGAAGCGCAGATCGACGCATTCTTCAGCCTGATGGCGCATATCGACGACACGAATATCTATACGCGCGGCGGCGTGGAGGGCGCGGCATTGATGCGCGGCTGTGCGCAGCAGTTCCTGT
>DATDLO010000258.1:0-3871 GCA_036519215.1 Oxalicibacterium sp. | reverse complement strand
CGGTACATGTAAGCGTTGCAACATGTCCAACAGCGGTAACTTGGTTAACACCTACGCATGCATCTGCAGGAAGTTCACCGCCATTGCTAGCGATATTTTCTCCTACCGTAATTTTTGCGGCAGAAAGTTGTCCCAAAGCTTCTGTAACACGCGCACGTACCGTATAGTCTTGGTACGCAGGCAGTGCAACCGCAGCCAGAATACCGATAATCGCCACAACGATCATCAGTTCGATCAGCGTAAAGCCCTGCTGGGCCTTCTTCATCATTTTCATCGATTTCATCTATCTCTCCTGTTGGAAGTAGGCAGAGGTCTCCACCCTGCGCTCCATTGAGCAATCGCTGTGCCAGCCGGAATCAGGGCGATTTTTCGTGGATTTGTTAAAAAAACCGACAAAAATTTAACAATCCGACATTCCGCAGTGCCCATTTTTGTCAGTCTCTGACCATTACCGGCACGCTCACCTATGCGACTTAGCGCTTCCTTAACAATCCTCGCGAGACACGATCAGCAGAGAAAAACCATCTCCGCACCGGACATTTCGATCAGGTCACCGCTGGCGAGCATGCGGGTGCCGTTGCCAATGGACTGGCCGTTGACCAGTGCCGGCACCTTGCCTTCCACATGCGTCAAGCTGATGCCCTGCGGCGTCTTGGTCAGCACCGCAACCTGGATGCCGGGGCGGCCGACGGTGGTCATTGTCTTGATGAGCGGAATATCCTTGCCGGCGCCCACGCCTTTCAGGATGCGGATGAAGGCAGCCGACTTGCCGGCAGCCGGCTGCTGCGCAGGGACGGTGGTCTGGCGCAGATCGCCGGTGTATTCATCCGTCTTCGCCGGTACCACGTCGATCGGCATGTCTTCGCCGGCGCGGTAGCGGATCGCGTGCGTCGCCAGTTCGATGACATCGCCATCGTGCAGGAAGTGCTTCCTGACGGGCTGGCCGTTGAGCTGGCTGCCGTTGGTGCTGTCGAGATCCTCGAAGTACACGCCGTCGAGCGACATGACGAGCACGGCGTGCTCGCCGCTGATGCCGGGCGCCTCGATGACGATATCGTTATAGGTGCGACGTCCGATGGTAGTGCGTGCTTTCAGTAGCGGGAATACCTGTAGATCGATGCCGTCTTTTGCCAGGATGATGGTGGCCATTTTTCTTTCACATTGTTCATTGCGCGGCATGCATCGATGCAGCCGCTGCCCGGTTCAAGCAATTTCCATGCGTGGCGCAGCCGGTATTGCGGCGCACCGCTTTCCATTTCATTCACTGCATAACATTCGCCGCAAGCTGCATCGATCACGACAATCATTCGTGATCGTCGCTCGCACGAATGGAACGGATGGCGCGGACTGCTCGCACCTTACGTACCTTATCCAGCCAGGTTTTCCATTGCGGCCAGCGGTCGCGTGCCATTGCCACGCCAGCGGCATTGATCCTGACGAGGACGGCCGAAATATTATCGCGTCCGCCATTGCCGTTGGCCGCCGCAACCAGCCGATCGCCAAGATGTTCGAGCGTCACATGCGGATCGGCCAGCATTGCGGCCAGTTGCGCGTCTGTCAGCATATCGGACAATCCGTCCGAACACAGCAGATATACATCGTTGGCTTCGATCCGGTAATCGTTGATTTCCACATCGACCTGCGGCGCCACGCCAAGCGCGCGGGTGATCAGGTTCTTGTTCGGCGCATAGCGCGCCCATTCGGGACTGACGAGGCCGGCGTCGATCTGTTCCTGCAGCAGCGAATGGTCGCGCGTCAGCAACTGCAGCTCGCCCTGCCGGAAACGATAGCAACGGGAATCGCCCAGATGGGCGAGCACGATGCGGTCGTGACGGAACAGCGCGGCGACCAGCGTCGTTCCCATGCCGCTGTATTGGGGTTCTTCGCGCGCCGTGTCGAGGATTTCCTGATTGGCGGCAAGCACGGCATCGATCATCCATTGCCGCAGGCGTCTGCTGCTTGCAGCACCACTTGCCGTGCTGCTCGTTGTGCCGCCTGCCGCGCGATTTACCTTGCCGTCCATTTGCGACAACTGTCGCTCCAGCTCGGAAACGACAACTGCCGTGGCGATGCCGCTGGCGATCTCCCCTGCGTTGTAACCGCCCATGCCGTCGGCCAGTACGACAATGCCGTGCCCGGCGCTCACGGCGACCGCGTCCTCGTTGTGCGGACGCACCAATCCTGTATCGGTTCTGGCAGCGAACTGAAGAGCGACGTGATGCGTCATAAATGAAGGATGGTCTGGCCTGCGGTCCGGATAACGGCGAATAGCTACGATATAACGGCGATGACAGCGGATTATCTCGCGATTGGCCGCCAATCGGCCATTTTTCCTTGCCTGCCGCCACTCGCCGGCCGCCTCTTCTACCGTCTTGTCCACTGCCTCGCCCATTACCGTAGCGGCCTTTATAATGGACAGTCATATCGGCGCCCTGCCGCCGGTCCTGCCTTATTACTACGGAGATGATGCCGGCGCGCCGCGCATCGATAACGATTATGACGACACTGATCTATACCCACGAAGCCTGCCTGGACCACAAACCCGGTTCCGGCCATCCTGAATCCCCGGAGCGCCTGAAAGCCGTCGTCAAGGCCTTGCGCACGCCGGAATTCGAAGCGGCCGAATGGCGCGATGCGCCCATGGGCACGCGCGAACAGGTGTTGCTGGTTCATACCGAGGATTTTGTCGACGATGTCGAGGATGCCTCGCCGGTACGCGGCACCATGCCGCTGGACGGTGGCGATACCGTGATGTCGCCCGGTTCATTGGAGGCCGTGATGCGCTGCGTGGGCGCAGCCTGCGCCGGCGTCGATGCGGTGCTGGACAAGGAAGCGCGTAACGTATTCTGCGCGACACGCCCCTGCGGCCACCATGCGGAGCCGAACCGTGCGATGGGCTTCTGCATCTACAACCAGGCCGCCATCGCCGCCGCCTATGCGCACGAAGTGCACAAGCTGGATCGCGTGGCTGTCGTCGATTTCGATGTCCATCACGGCAACGGCACGCAGGCGGCGTTCTACGACCGTCCGGAACTGTTCTACGCTTCCAGCCACCAGTCGCCGTTCTATCCGGGAACAGGTTCCAAGAACGAAACCGGTACCGAACACAATATCGTCAACGTGCCGTTGCCGCGCGGCTGCGATTCGGCAATGTTCCGCGAACGCATTGCCGCAGAGATGCTGCCGGCGATCCGCGCCTTCAATCCGGAACTGATCATCATCTCGGCCGGCTTCGATGCACATCATCTGGACCCGCTGGCGGGCCTGAACCTGCAGGATGACGATTACAACTGGATCACGCGCGAGCTGATGAAGATTGCCGACGACGTCTGCGAAGGCCGCATCGTTTCCATCCTGGAAGGCGGCTACAGCCTTGAAGGTCTGGCTTCCAGCACGGCAGTGCATGTGAAGGCGCTGATGAATCACTGATCAAAACGCGTTCTCGAACAGCCACAAACGCCGGCTCGGGCAAACCGGCCGGTCGATGAAACGATGAAAAAAGGGCGAGGAATTCCTCGCCCTTTTTCTTTTTCAATTCCTTCAAATGCCGAACCGCCTGCGCTTATTCCTTACTCATCGTCGTCATCCACAACGCCACGCAATACATCCCGGATCGACCGATTGGAAAACCCGCGCTGCATCAGGAAACGCATCTGCTTCGCACGCTGGTCGGCATTTTCCGGCAAGGTGCCGAATTTGCGCTGCCATACTTCACGCGCACGCGCGGTTTCATCCTGTTCGAGATCGGCCTTGATACCAGCAACCGCATCGGCGGCAATGCCGTGACTCTTGAGTTCGGAAAGGATGCGGCTGTTGCCGAAGCGCGTGGCGCGACGGCGTACCAGCGATTCGGAAAAGCGCTCCTGCGACA
>DATDLO010000257.1:0-7749 GCA_036519215.1 Oxalicibacterium sp. | reverse complement strand
AAAAAATGCAGGGAAATTTGTAACGCGAAGCATATCAGTCCATATCGGGATGCGGCGTGACATTTCAAAACGACAAGCGATTGTTTTTTGTCATGGCGATCATAGCCGCGACGAATCTTTGGCTGCGTGATGAGTCAAACCAGCATATTTGCATGAGGAGAACGACATGGCGCGTACGAGCAAGGAAACCGGCAGCCACATGCTGGACGAAGCGGATATCGGCAGCGGCGAGAAAAAGCCAGCCGACCACGAAACGGAAGAGGAAATCAGCAAAATAAAGGGGCAATCCGGACGTGTGCCCGCCGATGAAGCCGAGCGCGACGGAACCGGCAAGGGATTGCTGCAGGACGAGGCGTTTCCGCCCAAGGGAAACTGAAGAACCGCCATCGGGCGCCGGCGAACTGCCGCAGGGAAACATGGCAAGCTGCCGGCGTTCGTCATCCCCCGCGCAACGTCGGCATGAACAGCCCGGCCACGAACCAGACCGCATGGCAAATCCACCACAGCAGCACATACAGGCGGATCTGCTCGGCCGACCACCACATCGAACGGAACCAGTCGATGAACAACGCGGCGCGCCAGCCTTCCATCCATTCGGCGCCCTGTCCGCGCAAAACCCATAGCATGTAGGCGGTATCCGCCGCAAAAAACAGGATCCAGATGCCTAGGCTCATGTGCCTGCTATATCACTCGCAGCACCAGCAGCACCCGTAGTATCTGCCTCCCTTGCCTGCGCCACCGCATCAGCCATCGCTTCACCCAGCCGCACCGGTCCGGTCGCCAGCCATTTCGCATTGAACGTCAGCCGGTTCTTCGGAAACAGCATGACCACCGTGGAACCAAGCAGGAAGCGCCCCATTTCGTCGCCCTTCTTCAGCGTCAGATGCTGCCGGTCGTAACGCCATTCGCGCACCTTGCCGGTACGCGGCGGATTGACGACGCCATGCCACACCGTCTGCATGCTGCCGACGATGGTTGCGCCGACCAGCACCATCACAAACGGACCGCGTTCGCCTTCAAATACACAGACCACGCGCTCGTTGCGCGCGAACAGGCCGGGCACGCCACGCGCCGTCGTCGGGTTGACCGAGAACAGGCTGCCCGGCACGTAGATCATGCGCATCAGGCGACCGTCGCACGGCATGTGGATACGGTGGTAATCGCGCGGACTCAGGTACAGGGTCGCAAAGCTGCCGTCGACAAAGTGCGCCGCCAGATCGGCATCGCCGCCAACCAGCGCCGTCGTCGAATAACTATGTCCCTTGGCCTGGAAGATGCGATCGTGCTCGATGCTGCCGAACTGGCTGATCGCACCATCGACCGGACAGATAAGATCCGCACTAGCGAGCGGACGGGCACCGCTGCGCAAGGCGCGTGTGAAGAAATCATTAAAGGTCGGATAGCTGGTGATGTCCGGATTTGCAGCTTCGCGCATGTCGACGCCGTACTTGCCGACGAACCAGCGGATCAGTGCGGTCGTGATACGGCCCAGGCGTGCGCCGGCGATGCAACCGGCAAAAACGGTCAGCGCCCTTTTCGGCAGCAGGTATTGGGGAAGAACCGACAGGCGGGTAAACAACATAGGCTAATCGCTGGTGGAGTTCGGAGTTGATTCGGAAATACGACGGACTCAGGCCGTCCGAACCGCCGTGATGCGGTCGATAAAGAATTCGCCATCGACGAAACAGCGATGCGGCACGCCGACAAGTTCGAAACCATCCGCGCCGCCATCGGCAATCCACTGCTGGGCCAGTGGGTCGAATTCCTCCGGCTTCATGCGCAGCATCTGTGCGGAGATGACGAACTGCGCGCCATCCTTCTGCTTGTTGACGATTTCCTGCACACTGGCCATCCGCTCTCCCTCGGAATCAAAAAAGTGCCGTCATCATAGCGGGTGTTGCGTTCGAATTCCATCGATGCCCGCAATCAATTCTTACTGAATTCCCGCTCAATTCGGTGCGTCTGCCGGTGCATGCTGTGTTGCGTCCCTCCTCGCACCGTCCGCTTTCGACTTGCCTTGTCGCCTGAAAACCTGTTGGCACGGATCGGATTCAGGATTGGCACCATCCCAGATCGATGTAACGATGATGCTGGCGCCGCTGGTCAGGATGGCCGCACCGATGCGTGCGATGGTGCCGACCTTGCCGGTTTCGTCCGATTTCCATTGCGGTTTGGCAATCGGACCGACGATCTTCACATTGCCGCCGAAGGTCGACCAGCCAAGCGCGACACCGGAACGCGCACGTACGCGGCCATGCAAATCCAGCGTCTGCGTACGCATATCGACCACGCCGCCGGCCAGCAACTGGCTGACGTCGCTGCGTGCGCCGGCGATGCCTTCGCCTCGCGCCACGCCATCGCGGAACGGCAGCCGTGCGCTGATGCATGACAGATCGATGCGATCGGCATCCTTGGCCGACAGCAGTCCGGTCAGCCAGAATTCCGCCTGCCCTGCCTTTTCCGACAGCACCTGGGTGCGCGCGATGCGAATATCGAGCGGCCCGGTAACCGATGCCGCCAGCGCCTTCATCGATGCGCCGACCGCATGCACACGCATCTCTACCTGCATGCGTCCTTCGCTTAGCGCGACCTTCTTGTCCGTCTCCTTGAGCCAGCGGTCGAGCAATGTATTGTCCAGCTTCAAATTCAGATTGACCGCCTGCCGCTTTCCTTCGAACACCGCATCGCCGCTGGCACTGCCATCCAGCAGCTTGCCGCTGAATGACGGCACGACCATTCTGTCATCACGAAAATCCAGCCGCGCAGCCGCTTCGCTCACCTCGATGCCGTTGCGCAGCTTCAGGCGATCGATCGCGATTTCGGCATGACCATCCTTGCCGACCAGGCCGGCCAACAGCGGCCACGGCAGCGGTTTGTCGCGAAACAGCTGCCCCGCTTCCTTGGCCGGCAATGGCGGACGCCCGGCATCGAGAAAGGTCTGGATCATGTCGATGCGATCCGCATGCAGGTTCGCGTTAAAACGTGGGCGCGGCCCGCGTTCCAGCCAGCCTTCGCCGCGCAGATTCAACTGCCCCATCTGCAGCTTTGCTTCCCGCAGATCGATTCGGTTGCCATTGCCCTGCAGCACTGCGCTTGCCTTCAGCGCGACCGGCGAGCGTTCTGGAATATCGAGAAAGGCGTAAGCCTGCTGCAACGATTTCGCATCGGCGGAAACGGCGAACGCATAACGCTGCAGTGCCGGGTCGAGCGGCAACTCGCCATCCAGTGCCAGTGCCGCCTCACCGATTCGCAGGTTCAGTTTTCCCTTTGTCGTTGCGCCGGTCGTGCCGGCTTTGGAAAGGTCTGCCAGTGAGCCTTCCAGTTCCAGCAGTTGCCCGTTGCGCCGCACGCGCGCATCGATCGCCAGATTCCGCATGCGGCTGCCGGCATGCATGCGCAAGGTTTCCAGCTGCCATTCGCGTTGTGTGCCATCGCCACTGCGGACGACAACAGTACTGCGATCGACACTTAGCTGACGCAAATCGAACGACGATTGCGTACCGTTCGCCGAGGGCAAAATCCAGTTGCGTCGTCCGTCACGATCCGTTTCGAGATGTATCTTCAGTCCGTCGAACTGCAAACCGGCGATGACGAACTCGCCATGCAACAGTGGCATCAGCGCGAAGCGCGCGGTAATGCCGGAAGCACGCAGCATGTCGCGCTCCTGCGTCCAGGATGGATTCGACAGCGCAATGTCGGCCGCGTACAGGTGCGGTGTCGGCAGCAAGGATAGCGAGACGTCACCGATTACCAGCTCTCGGCCCCATGTCTGCGCGACGTGCTCGCGCGCCAGCTGTTTCAGCCGATCGCCATCGACCAGCATATGCAGCGCGATGATGCCTGCTGCCAGCAGCAACGCCAGAATCGCCGCCCCCCACAACACGCCTTTCTGCCATCCGCGCATCCGCCCTCCGACAAGTGATGCGGATGAGCATAGTACAGACGCCGCGCCGCGTCATGCCGGACACCCTGCCGAGCGGCGTAGGAAAGCGACGACAAGACGACCGGCTCCGTCCTTGTCTGGAAGCGGAAAATCCAGGCAAACCGCAATCGCATCATCGTGATCGTACGCACGGCACGGACAACACGATAAGGCAGCCGCAGTGATACAGTAATTACCGTCGGTCAACGAGAGGGAGAGTCTGCATGCCGCATCGCCCGCATTCCGAACAACATCCCAACGAACGCATCGGCTGGCTGCGTGCCGCGGTTCTCGGCGCCAACGACGGCATCATTTCCACATCCTGCCTGCTGCTCGGCGTGGCCGCCGCCAATGCGGAACGCGGCGAACTGCTGACCGCCGGCGTCGCCGCGCTGGTTGCCGGCGCCATGTCGATGGCAGTCGGCGAATATGTCTCCGTCAGTTCGCAAAGCGATGCCGAAAAGGCCTCGCTGGACCGCGAGCGCGAGGAACTCCTTGCCCGTCCCGTTGCCGAACAACGCGAACTGGCAGCGATCTACGTGTCGCGCGGCGTGACGCCGGAACTGGCGACGCAGGTTGCGCAGCAGTTGATGGAACACGATGCACTGAGCGCCCATGCCCGTGACGAGCTAGGTATCCATGAAAATACGGCGGCACGCCCGGTGCAGGCTGCAGTCACGTCGGCCGTCACATTTTCGGCTGGTTCTGCCCTGCCGTTGCTGACGGCGATCATGGCGCCTGCCGACATGCGCATTCCATTGCTGGCGGCAACGTCGCTGCTGTTCCTGATCGTGCTCGGCTGGCTGGGTGCCGCCATCGGCAATGCACCGCCGTTGCGTGCAGCGTTGCGCGTCGGCGTGCTGGGCGCGATCGCCATGGCCGTCACCACCGGCATCGGCGAACTGCTTGGCACCGCGGTCGGATAACATCGAACGCACGCATCATGATCGTCATCACGGATTTCTGAGCAGGCAAACGACCGGCAAACGCGAGAGGCGCAGATGAAATTCAAGGACTACTACGAAACGCTGGGCATCAAGCGCGATGCCACGCAGGACGAGATCAAGAATGCCTACCGCAAGCTGGCGCGCAAATATCATCCGGACGTCAGCAAGCAGGACGATGCCGAAGAACGTTTCAAGGAAGTCGGCGAAGCCTACAAGGTGCTGAAAGACCCGGAAAGCCGCTCCGCCTACGACCGTCTCGGCGCCAACTGGCAGAACGGCCAGGACTTCCAGCCGCCGCCCGGTGCAGCTTCAGGCGCCGGCGGCTTCGAATTCCACAGTAACGGCGGCGGTTTCGAAGGCATGGACTTCGGTGATTTCTTCGAGCAGATGTTCAGTCGCCAGGCCGGACATGGCGGCCATCGCGCACATGGCACTCGCAGCACGCACACCATGCGCATGGCCGGCGAAGACCATCACGCCAAGGTGCAGATCGAACTGGAAGATGCCTACCACGGCGCGGAGCGTTCGATTTCATTGCGCTTGCCGGAAGTCGACGAGCAAGGCCATGTCGTACACCGCACGCGCACGCTCAGCGTCAATATTCCCAAAGGCATACGCGCCGGACAGAACTTGCGGCTGGCCGGCCAGGGCGGCGCCGGCATCGGCGGCGGACCGGCCGGCGATCTTTATCTGGAAATCGCGTTCCGTCCGCATCCGCACTACCGCATCGACGGCAGCGACGTTTACATGGACCTGCCGCTGGCACCATGGGAAGCGGCGCTGGGCGCAACCGTTACCGCGAATACGCCGGCCGGCGCCGTCGAACTGACGATCCCGCCGAATTCCGCCGCCGGCCGCAAGCTGCGGCTGAAGGGAAAAGGCATTCCCGGCAAGGAAGCAGGCAACCTGTACGTGGTCCTCGCCATCGCGCTGCCGCGCGCCGAAACCGACAGCGAGAAGGAAGCCTATCGTGCCTTTCAAAACGCATTCGACTTCCATCCGCGCGCCAAGTAAGGAGAAACGATCATGACCGACACTGCGATTCACAGCCAGCTGATCAACGATGACATCACCTTGAGCATGACCGAACTGTGCCATTGCTGCGGCATGTCGCACGACACGGTAACGACATGGGTCTTCGAGGGCGTGCTGCAACCGCAAGGCGAGCAGCCGCAGGAATGGCGCTTCAACGGTCCGATGCTGCGCCGTGCGCGGCTGGCGCAACAACTGGCACAGGAAATGGAAGTCAATCCACCCGGCATCGCGCTTGCGCTCGATCTGTTGGAACGCATCGATACGCTGCAGGCCGAACTGACGCGCGTCAGTCATTTTCACGCGCGTTTCTGATGACGGTTTATGTATGGACCGGAGTAAGGTAGGACTCGTCGCATTCAACCCGATCCGATCTGAACGCATGTCTCAATCCGACTGCAGCAGGCGCGGCCCTGCTCCCTCTTCCGCCAATGTGTCAGCTGGATTACGCAAACGGCAATCGCGGATCGACAGGCAGCCGCAACCGATGCACTGATTGAGCTGGTTGCGCAGTTTCAGCAGATTCTCTATCCGCTCATCCAGATCACTCTTCCAGGCGGCCGACAGACGCCGCCAATCCTTCGCCGTCGGCGTGCGGCCGGATGGCAAGGTCGCCAGCGCCTCGCCGATCGCCGCCAACGGAATACCGATCCGCTGCGCGACCTTGATGATGGCGACACGTCGCAACACGTCGCGCGCATAGCGACGCTGGTTTCCCGCATTGCGCCGGCTGGCGATCAACCCCTTGGCTTCATAGAAATGAATCGCGGAAACCGCCACGCCACTGCGTTCCGCCACCTCACCGACCGTCAGCTCTTCATGCAAGCCGTGCAACCCGGCCTTCCTTTCCGTTTTCTTCATATCGAGCGCTTGACCTAAAGTTAAGTTGAGGTTTTACACTGGCCGCCGTTCAATTGCAAGAAACCGGAATGGATGGATTACACATGGCAGGAAACGATGCGAAAGATGGAGAGCAGATACGACTGGCGCTGCTACTTGGCAGCACGCGGGAAGGCAGGTTCTGCGACACCGTCGCCGGCTGGGCCGCACGCCAGATCGGCCGGCATGCGGATTTTTCGCTGGATATCGTCGATCCAGCCTTGCTCGACCTGCCGCCGCATCTGGAAAGAAATTGCCGCCCTGCGTTGGCAGCCCTGAAACGACGACTGGATGAAGCCGACGCCTTCGTCATCGTCACGCCGGAATACAACCACGGCTATCCGGCCGTGCTGAAGCAATTGATCGATTCGGCTTACGGCGTCTGGCAGGCCAAGCCGGTCGGCTTCGTCTCGTACGGCGGATTGGCCGGCGGTGTACGCGCCGTCGAGCAGTTGCGGCAAGTATTCGCCGAAGTGCATGCGATGACGGTACGTAACAGCGTCGCCTTCAGCGATGCATGGGAACAGTTCGATCGTAACGGCAATCTGGTGTCGCCGGCACGTGCGGAGCAGACGATGGCTTTGATGCTGGCCCAGTTGCGTTGGTGGGCGACGGCGTTGAAACAAGCACGTGTGTTGCAACCTTATGCTGAGATTGCGACTTGATAGGCGCTTCGTTATAGTCAGATTATGGTGTCGTTCAAGTTGCCACCTATATCAGCAATATTTTGAAATAACTATTCTCGTCGCTCACAAGCTGGGGAAGTTGTTTCATAGCACCGACCCGTGTATTGATATCCTCTTTTCACCATACACCGTTGCAAGCGCGTCTTTAATCTCCCATAAGCGTCATTGTTAGTCTCCCCAATCCTTTTCTCCCTTTCAATATCGCCTATATGGGGAGAAAAATCTCCATTTTTATATCCTCCACATTCAGTCCAATCAACAAAACGTATCTCCGATGAGGAAC
>DATDLO010000256.1:0-2599 GCA_036519215.1 Oxalicibacterium sp. | reverse complement strand
CGTGCGCATGACGCAGGAAGCGCGCGCGCGCCTGGAACAACTCTGTCATGCGAGAAGCATTGCCACGCGCCGCTGGTATCAGCCCCTGTTGCACCAGCACGCAGCCAAGGTGGCGCCGACAACCAAGATGTCAGTACCTGTAGCGGAATCTGTAGCGTCAGGCCTGATCGGCCTGCCGTTTTCGAGCTTCATGACGCAGGACGACATCACCCGTGTCGCAGAGGCCGTCGGCCTGGCGACGGCAAACACCCATATTCAATCTTCACTCACTCTGGATAGCCATCATGAATAACCTGGAAACATTCATCGAAAATTTCAACGCTGCCGTTGACTTTCAGGAACCTGTAACCATCACGGCCGACACCAGGTTGGAAAGCCTGCCGGAATGGGATTCGCTGGCAGCACTCGGCGTCATCGTCATGTTCGACATGGAATACGGCAAGACCATCACGGGCGAACACCTGGCGAAGGCCGCCACCATCCAGGACCTCCATCAACTGCTGGGCTGAACCCGACATGGCCGCTTCCACGCTGAAAAACGTGCGCTTCGCCGGCATGGCGAGCTGCGTTCCCAAACGCATCGTCTCCAACCTGACCGACTGCAAACCGCAAATCCGCGCCGAGCGCGAACGACTGGTGCGCAACATTGGCATTGAAACGCGGCGTATGGCACCGGAGTGGCAATGCTTTTCCGATCTCGCCCTCGAGGCAACGGAGAAACTGCTGGACAGCCTGCAATGGCGGAAGGATGAGATCGATGCACTGATCGTCGTCACCCAGTCGCCCGATTATCCGATTCCGGCCACCGCGATCATCCTGCAAGACCGTCTCGGCCTGCCGCACACCACGGTCGCCTTCGACGTCAATCTCGGTTGCTCGGCCTACCCATTCGGCATCCACCTGCTCGGCTCGATGATTTCTGCCGGCGGTATCAAGAAGGGCTTGCTGCTGGTCGGCGACCGCAGCGCCACTCTGACTGACCCGATCTTTTCCGATGCGGCTACGGCAACAGCATTGGAATTCGACGAAAGCGCATCGCCGATGTATTTCGACCTCAACAGCGACGGCAGCGGCTACAGAGCCATCATGCTTCCTGTCGGCGGACAGCGCGAACCGATCGGCATCCAGCACCTAGTGCCGTTTCGCGAAGATGAAAACGATCACTGGCGCCGGGCCACCGATCTTGTGCTCGACGGCCCGGCCGTGTTGAGCTTTTCGACTCAGCGCGTGCCGCCTGCGGTGGAAAAACTGCTTGCCTACGCGGGTGCCAGCAAGGACGAGGTGGATTACTTCGTGTTCCACCAGGCCAACCGCATGATCAACGAGACCATCCGCAAGAAACTCGGGCTGCCGGTAGAAAAGGTGCCGTCGACGCTGCGCGACTTCGGCAACAGCAGCGGTGCCTCGCTGCCGGTCACGATGACGGCACGCATCAACAAGGAACTGGAAGCAGGCCGTAAACGCGTGGTGCTGTCCGGTTTCGGGATTGGCCTGTCGTGGGGAACCGCGCTGGTCGACATCGAAAACGCCAGGTTCCCGGATCTGATCGAGGCATAGGATGGACGACCAGAAGCCAGTCGACCCCTTCAGCCTGAACGGCAAGCGCATTCTCGTTACGGGTGCGTCTTCCGGCATCGGTCGCCAAATCGCCATCAGCTGCGCGCAGGCGGGAGCGGAACTCGTCATCAGCGGGAGGAACAGCGAACGACTTGAAGCCACCTTTGCAGCGCTGGAGGGCGACGGACACAAGCTGGTGCTGGCCGATCTCGACAAGCAGGAAGACATCGATCGCCTGGTGGCGGAAGCCGGCATTCTGAATGGACTGGCGCATGCCGCCGGCATGTCCAAGCTGGTCCCGCTACGTCTGATCAACCGTGCCCATCTCGACGAAACGTTTTCCGCCAACACCTTTGCGCCCATGTTGTTGACGCGCGGCCTGCTGGCGAAAAAACGGCTGGCAGCTGGCGGCTCCATCGTCTTCATCGCTTCGATAGCCTCGCACATCGGCCCCATGGCCAGCAGCGCCTATGCCGCCAGCAAGAGCGCCTTGCTGGGCATGGTGCGTTCCTTGGGCACGGAAGTTGCCAAGCAGGGTATCCGCGCCAACTGCATCGCGCCGGGTTATGTGCGCACGCCCTTGCTCGATGGCTTGCAAGGCAGCGGCGGCAACATGGACAGCTTGTTCGAATTGACGCCGCTGGGCATGGGAGAGCCGGAAGACGTGGCCTACGCAGCGGTGTTCTATCTTTCCGATGCCAGCCGCTGGAATACGCGCAATTACTTCATTCTTGACGGCGGTTTTTCCGCGCCCATGGACATCTACGCATGAGCAATCCGACGCGACAAGCCTTTTCACTGGCTGGCAAGACCATTTTGGTGACGGGAGCCTCATCCGGCATTGGCAGGCAAGTCGCCGTCACCTGCGCACAGCGCGGTGCGCGTTTGATCGTCACCGGGCGGGATGCGGAACGCCTGCAGGAAACCCACGCGCTGTTGCAAGGTGAATGGCATGTTCAAGTACTGGCGGACCTGACTGAGGTCGAAGGTCGTGAACGACTGGCTCAGGCCGTTTCCAGCGTGGATGGCGTGGTGCATTGCG
>DATDLO010000255.1:0-10725 GCA_036519215.1 Oxalicibacterium sp. | reverse complement strand
GGCTATTTCGCGCTGCGCGAAAAGGCGCCGAAGTGGGCGCGGCGCGTGCTGGTGTTCAGCCTGGTGTTGGGAACGGTGATGAGTGCTGTACAGGTCGTGCGTGGCGCACATTTTGTTTCACACAATCTGTGGTCGCTATGGCTGGTGTGGGCGACTTGCATGGCATTGCATCTGGCAATTGCCGGTTATCGCCGTCTGCGTGGGCGCACATCCGCCGTCTACGATGCTGCCGTTACTACGGAAGCTGCTCCGGGATGTCAGCCGTGATCAGTTCCGGCTCCGGTTCCGGTTTCGGATGACGTCGATCCAGCCACCATGCCAGAACCGGCAGCAGGAAAAAGCCGCCCGGCGCGATGAACAGCAGCATGTAAGGACTCAATTCCATCAGCTTGTGCAAATGCACGCGGATGCGTCGACGATCCAGCTCTGTCCAATGCTCACCGTTACGCCGCTTCATCAATAGCGGAATCAGGCCGCGCATTTGATGCATTTCGTGCCACAAACGCGTGCGTTCACGCCCCTGCATTGCCCACAGGAAATGGAACAAACTGCGCAGATAACGGAAGGTCAGCGCACAGGTGCGCAGAAAACGTCGGAACACGAATGGGCCTGAATTGGGAAGTCTTGCTTGTTGCCCTATTGTACGCCGAATCTCAAAATATAGTTAAGGGCTATCAATTCAGTTAAATATATTTAATTGTTCTATTGAACGAGAATGATTATCCTTTGCTTCATCGCACTTCAGAATGCACAAGGAAAGGAATCATCATGGTCACCGCAGCCAGAACCGTCAGCCAGGTCGCTTTGCATATGAGCGTCGCCTTTGCCGTCTTGTATGCATTTACCGGTTCGGTTGCCCTGGGCGGCGTCGCGGCGATCATCGAGCCGATCTGCAATGTGATCCTGTTGCCTATCCACGATAAGCTCTGGGAACGTATCCGACGGAAAGTCGAATCGCGTACCGACGAATCCCCCGCTGTCGTGCGCAGCGCGCAAAATGCCTGATTGAGAATCTTCCAGAAAAGCCGCTGGTATCAGCGGCTTTTTTATTGCTGCCGAAATCGTGTGCGGCTGTCGGATAATACGAAGCTCTGTTATCAATACGTTTCCATACCTGCCGCCGGATTTCCACGATGAAGATTGCGATTCTCGATGACTATCAGGACTGCGTCCGTCATCTCGATTGTTTTTCCCTGCTGCAAGGGCATGACGTGAAAATCTTCACCAGTAGTGCACGTGGTGTCGGTCAACTGGCAATTCGCCTGCGCGAGTTCGATGCGCTGGTGTTGATCCGTGAACGCACAGCGTTGTCGCGTGCGCTGTTGGAAAAACTGCCGAATCTGAAACTGATTTCACAAACCGGCAAGGTGAGCGGCCATATCGATACGGCAGCCGCCGCTGCGCGCGGCATCACGATCTGCGAAGGCGTCGGCGATCCGACCGCGCCGGCCGAGCTGGCGTGGGCGCTGATCATGGCCGCGATGCGCAAGCTGCCGCAATACCTGTCCAACCTGAAGGATGGCTTGTGGCAAACCGCTTCGCTGCATCCGCAACGCAATACGCTGGGCCGCACATTAAAAGGCCGCACGCTTGGCATTTGGGGTTACGGCCGGATCGGTCGCCGTGTCGCTACCTACGGCAAGGCGTTCGGCATGGATGTGGTCGTGTGGGGACGCGAAGCAAGTCTCGCAGCGGCTGCGCAGGATGGCTATCGGCTTGCGGCATCGAAGGAAGCATTGCTTGCCGAGGCCGACGTATTGTCGCTGCATCTGCGGTTGAACGATCAGACGCGCGGCATCATATCGGCGGACGATCTGCAGCGGATGAAAGCCGATGCCCTGTTCGTCAACATCAGCCGTGCCGAATTGCTGCAGCCGGATGCGCTGCTATCGTCGCTGCAGGCTGGCCGGCCCGGATATGCGGCGTTGGATGTCTATGAAAGTGAACCGCTGCCGCCAACCTCGCCATTGCTGCAGATGGAAAATGTATTGGCGTCGCCGCACCTGGGCTATGTGGAAAAGGATAGCTACGAGCTGTATTTCCGCAGCGCGTTCCAGAACATCGTCGATTTCGCTAGTGGCGCACCGCGCAATGTGTTGCAGGTTCCGCGTGACTGAAGCGTCAGTTACGCGATGGAAAACCTCAGCGAACGATATCGGTATCGGCCGGACCGCGATCGGCGGAACGGCGTTTCTTTGACGGCAGCAGGGTCGCCGTGGTGGTCGCCAGATGACCGCCGCCCCACCTCTTGATCCAGCCCGGCGGCCACGGCAGCGCCGGACCGCTGTAAGGCGGTACACCGCGACGCACCGGAATGATCGGTAGCGCATCCGGCAACTGGCCGTCGCGGCTGTCCCAACCCAGCGTATACGTATAGTCCGGCAACAGGATTTCGCAAACGGCCTCGAACCATGCGGTGTGATCCTCGTCGCGTCCCAGTGCCTGTGCCATGCCGACCGGATCGAACTGCGCCAGCGTGCTGACCAGTTCCTCGGTCGTCTCGCCTGGGGCATCGCCCCAGCCCATCACCGGATTGAAGATGTAATCGGCACCGGAGCCGTACCAGCCTTCGCGCCACGGTCGTTCCATCCAGTTGCGCGGACCGGTAAACAGATGCCAGCGCCAGTGCAGGCCTGAGGGTTTGGGCCAGCTGTACAGATACAGGCGCTGATAGCCAGCCTGGTGCAACTGCCGCACCATCGCCATCAATCGCGCATGCGGCATCTGGTCCGGCGGTGCGCGGCGAAACAGGATAGGTTCGCCATCGGCATGCTGGACTTCGTCGCTCGACAGGTTGAGGTCGAGCGTGCGCATCTCGTTGCCGAAACGCGCCGAAATCCATCCCGTCAACAAATTGACGGCCGTGATCACGCCATAGCCGCGATGGCGATGGAAGATGATGGTGCCGGGTGCGATGGGTTTCATTGACAAAACGATACGTCGAAAAATCGGAAGCTGATGGGGCGATAGTGTAGCGGGATTTGGATGAGTTGATCGATTGCGGTTATCGGTGCGACGCACTAACGGAAGGCATGCGCATTGCATCGGTGCGAATCTGTAAAACACATTGAGCACAATGACGCAATCATCTACTCACATTAGCGATGTGGGTATGCGCGAAGATTTTGGTGAACCGAATCAGCTGGTCTGCTAATTGCTTTACAGCATTTATGCAGATGCATGTCGCCGCATTTGTCGTGCGGCGACCTCTGGCTGCGTTATTCGGAAAACAGGATACCGCCATGAACACGCACGCCTCGCTACAGATCGATACTTTCCTCCCCTACATGCGCGACGTCAGCCGCTGCGAACAGTCGTTGCGCGAACTGAACCTGATCTGGCGCATGATCGAAGCATCGGCCAAGATGAACTGCCTGGTCGAAGCAAAAGCCATCTTGCCGACGATGGCGGCCACGCGCGCCGGTTTCAATCGCCTCGAGCAGGAACTGGTGGCCAGCCTGGTGCGCGAGAAGGTCGCCAACGTGCTGGAAGAAATCGGCACCAAGGCGCAGTACGTGATCGACATCGTCGTGCGTAATCTATACGAACGCACGGCCGACGTCGGCTTCCTCGCGACCGACCGCGAACTGTGCGCCTTCGTCGCTGGCATGCACGACGACTCCGACATGATTCGCGCACGCCTGCGCGCCTACCGAGACAAGTACACGGTCTACGATGAAATCCTTCTGCTCGACACGGCCGGCAACGTGCTGGTGCAGATCGACGAAACCACGCCGCTGGAAGGCACGACCGATCCGTTGCTGCAACAGACGCTGGAATCCGACACCTACGTCGAAATCTTCCGCGCCACCGACCTGCGCCCCGGCAAGCACGAAGCGTTGATATACGCGCGCCGCATGCATCATCCAGAAACCGGCGCGGTGGTCGGCGCACTGTGCCTGTGCTTTCACTTTGAAGAAGAAATGGCCGGCATCTTTCGTTCGCACCGCGATTCGGCCGAGCGCTCGAACATGCTGCTGCTCGACGGCGACAACCGCGTCATCGCCAGCGCAGATCCGCGCTGGATTCCGGTCGGCGCGATGGTGCCGGTCAACCGTGACAACAAACCCGAGCTGGTCATCTACAGCGGTCGCGAATATCTGGCACGCACCTTCTCCGCCGATGGTTATCAGGGCTACATGGGGCCGCCGGGCTGGCAGGGGCAAGTGATGATCCCGGTTGACCTGGCCTTTACCGGCAGCGTGACCGATGCACTGACTTCGCTTGACAAGAACGTGGCCGACGGCCTGCTGTCGCACGCCGAATCGTTCTGCCCGCCACTGTTCGAAATCATGAGCGCGGCCGAGACGATCCGCCGCGTGGTGTGGAACGGCCAGGTAATGACGGCCGGGCAGAACGGCGAACTGCTGAAGCTCAAGACGATCCTGGAACAGATCAGCGAAACCGGCGCACGCAGTAACGAACTGTTTTCGCAATCGATCCGCGACCTGTACGAAACCGTGCTGTCGTCCAGCCTCAGCGATTCCGAATTCGTCTCGCACCTGATGGTCGACCTGTTGGACCGCAACCTGTACGAGCGTTCCGACGACTGCCGCTGGTGGGCGTTGACGCCGGAATTGCAGGTGGCACTGGCCGATCCGGACAAGCTGCCGGAAAAGGTTGCGCGCATCGACGAAATCCTCGGTTACATCAACTCGCTCTATACGGTCTATACACGCATCTTCGTCTATGACAGCGACGGCATCATCATCGCCAGCACCGACTTCAAGGGTGACGGCCTGCAGGTGATTGGCACCGACATCGACGAGGTGACGCTGGCGCAGGTGCTGTCGTTGACCAACGATCAGCAGTATTACGTGACACCGTTCGCGCCGACATCACTGTACGGCGGCCGCCCGACCTACGTCTATCACGCCGTGATCCGTCATCCAGAAAACGCGTCGCAGGTGGTTGGCGGCATCGGCATCGTGTTTGACTCGGAGCCGGAATTCGCCGCGATGCTGAAAGGTGCGCTCGGCGACAAGAAGGCAGCCAGCGCGCTGTTCGTCAACCGCGACGGCCGCATCATCTCCAGCACCGATACGACGCGCCCGGTCGGATTGCAACTGGACCTCGATCCGGCGCTGCTGAATATGGACAACGGCAGCAGCGCGTCGCGCATCGTGATTCACGACGGCCACTACGCGATCATGGGCTGCACGGCATCGCACGGCTATCGCGAGTTCAAGACGTCGGACGGCTATCGCGAGGACGTGATCGCAGTCGTCTATTTCGCTTTTGGCGAGGAACGCCAGCAATCCGGCGGCAAGCATGCGAATGCCATGCTGGAACTAGACCCGACCGCACCGCCGGGGCGCGAGTTCGCGACCTTCTTCATCGACGGCGCGCTGTTCGCGATCGCCGCCGAATACGCGCAGGAAGCGTTGCCGGCGTCGGAAATCTCGCCGATGTCGATGGGCAGCCGTGCCGAGCGCATCGGCCTGCTCGCGCTGAACCACGAGAACGAATCGCGTCGCTTCGTCTGGGTATTCGATCTCGGCCACCTGATGCGCGGCACGAAGTCGGAAATCGACAGCAGCAGCCAGGTCATCGTCATCGAACGCGACGGCAAGAGCATCGGCCTCCTGGTAAGCGAACTGCATGGCGTACCGGAATTCCAGCCGTCGCAGATCGTGTCGACACCGCTGGCCGCGCCGGAAACCGGCATGCTGGTGACCGAAGTGATCCAGGCCAATCGTGGCGAACTGCTGATCCAGGCGATCAATGTCGATCATCTGTTCGCCGTGCTGAACGACGAAGAGATTCCGGCCGAGGCAATGAAGATCGCCGCATAAAGGGAGACTGAACGTGACAGTACGATCTGGCGTAGCTGCCGGAATTGATGTGGAATGGTCGAGCTGCCGCCATCGCGCCAGATTAATTCACATGAGCAATGCGGCTTCGACGACACCTGCGACCGTTTGTCGGCTCATCCATACCGAATGATTGCAGACATCTTCCGCTGCCCCGGAACGCACGCTATGATGTGTTTCACCACGATTACATCGCAAGACACAATTCCATGACTCTGCGCATCATTGCTACTGGTGGCACATTCGACAAGCACTACGATGAAATCGAAGGCAAGCTGGGCTTTGGCCACGGCCATCTGCCGCATGTGATCAAGCGTGCCCGCATCACGATCCCGGTGCAGCTCGAACAATTGCCCTTCCTCGATTCGCTGGACATGCACGATGCGGATCGCCAGCGCATCGCCGCTTGCTGCTTGCGGGCTGATGAAAAAAGCATTGTCGTCATCCACGGCACCGATACGATGAAGGAAACCGCCGAAGTGCTCGGCGCGGCCCAGTTGCCGAAGACCATCGTGTTGACCGGTGCGATGATTCCGTACGAAGTGAAGAATTCGGATGCGCTGTTCAACTTCGGCTTTGCCTGCGGTATTGCGCAGACGTTGCCGCACGGTGTCTACATCGCGATGAATGCACGCATCTTCACCTGGGACGACGTGCGCAAGAACCGCGTCGAAGGCGTGTTCGAGAAGGCCTGAGTCGTAACGCGAAAGACGTCCGCGCAAAAAAAGCCCGCACTTCCGGATGCGGGCTAAAAGAGAATATCAATACTTGGAGAAGTATCGAAGCAGAGAATAACGGCCGATTGTGACGCTGTTATGACGGGCAGGGTTTGTTTGCATCATGCGCGCAGTGTCATCCGTCTGTCATGATCAGGGCGCGGCTCTTCCTGTATTCGAATCGCTGTCCGCCACCGGATGGCTTGTACGACACCACATTGCGTATTTCCGGGATCTCTTATGGATAACCTCGACGCCCTGACTGCCGCCGGCCTGCAATTGCCAAGCCCGGCCTATCTGTTCGGCGCCATCCTGTTCGGCATCGTCGGTTACGCCGCATGGCGATACGGCCGGAAAGCCGGTTTGCCGTATCCGAAATGGATAGGCGTGGCATTGATGCTGTTTCCTTATGCCGTATCGCGGACGTCGTTGCTCTATCTGGTCGGCGGCGCGCTGTGCGTTGCACTGTACATCTCCCGCGCCTAGCGGCGACGTTCTTCCCTGATTTGCGGTATGGCACTGCTGCCGCAATCGGGTAGAGTGCGGCAGCACCCAATATCATCCAGAGGAGGAAGCATGCATACGATGGCAGACAGGGACGAGGAATCGGCAATGCCTGAATCCATCGTCAGCGGTCGCGTCGCACGGCTGCGCATGATCAGCGGTCTGTTGCAAGGCATCATCCTCTATGCGCTCTACTGGTCGGCCAAGCACACCGGATGGCCGGCAGCGCATCCCTATCTGTTTGTGCCGCTGGCAACCGTATTCCTGCTCATACCGCCACTGTTCATTTCCGGTCTTGGCCATGTCGGCAATCGACGCCTGGCGATCTGGATGATTGTGGCGACAGCCATCTGCGCCTTGCTGGCAATGCACGATGTCTGGCGAAACATGGATATACCCAGCGGCTGGTCGCTGACCGGCATCAAGCCGGCCGGATATCCGTTTTCCTGGTGGTTGTTGCTATTCCTGGCGGCAGGCTTCTATGTCGCAC
Organism: Oxalicibacterium sp.; assembly: GCA_036519215.1. Classification (GTDB taxonomy): domain Bacteria; phylum Pseudomonadota; class Gammaproteobacteria; order Burkholderiales; family Burkholderiaceae_D; genus Oxalicibacterium. The sequence continues at coordinate 3,202 of DATDLO010000255.1, read as the reverse complement.
ATGCGCTGGTGCTGGCCGGGGCAGCAGACGGACGGCGCATCGCCCGCTATCCGGCGTATTTCGAAGCGTCGTGGAAGCTGTGCATCCAGATCATGTTTTCGCTGTTGTTCATCGGCGTGCTGTGGCTGATCCTGTGGCTGGGCAGTGCGCTGTTCATGCTGGTCAAGCTCGACTTCCTGCGACATCTGCTGACGCGCCCGTGGTTCTCGGTAACAGTGACGGCTTTTGCATTTGCCGTTGCGTTGCACGTGACCGACGTGCGTCCCGGCATCGTGCGCGGCATACGTGGTTTGTTGTTGGTGCTGATGTCGTGGCTGCTGCCGGTGGCGACGCTGATCGTCGGTGGCTTCGTCGTCAGCCTGCCTTTTGTCGGCCTCGAGCCGTTGTGGGCGACACGCCACGCGACATCGGTTCTGCTGGGCGCAACGGCCGTGCTGATTCTGTTGATCAATGCCACGTTCCAGGGTGGTGAATTGGGGCCGCGCATCGTGCGAGTGTTGCGCATCGTTGCGCGCATTGCCTGCCTGTTGCTGTTGCCGATGGTTGCCATTGCAATCTATTCGCTATCCTTGCGCGTGCAACAGTATGGCTGGACTACCGATCGCGTGATTGCTGCTGCCAGCCTGCTGGTAGCAGCCTGCTACGCCTGTGGTTACCTGTGGGCGGCTGTTCAGCGCAGTACTTGGCTGGCGCGTATTGCCCCGACCAATATCGCGACGGCATTTGTGATTCTGGCGATACTGATCGTGTTGTTCTCGCCGCTTGGTGATCCGGCGCGGCTGTCGGTCGCGAGCCAGATGGCGCGCCTGGAAAGCGGAAAGATTGCCGCTGCCGCTTTCGACTACAACTATCTGCGTTTCGAGGGAAAGCGTTATGGCAAGGAAGTGCTGGAAGCTCTGAAGAAGACGACGGCTGGTATCGATGCGCCAGTCATCCGGACGCAGGCTGAAACGGCATTGAACAAGAAGAACCGATGGGATCCCAACGACGGCAATCCGGTTGCCGACGCCGCTTCGCGCATGAAGGACATCACTGTCTGGCCGAAAACCGAAACGCTACCGGAGAGCTTCCTGCAGCAACAGTGGAATGACAAGACGAACGTGCCGGACTGCCTGCGTTTCCGCAACAGGCATTGCGATGCCTATCTAAAAGACGTGAATCGCGACGGTCGTACCGATATCCTGTTGAGGAACGATAACCGTTATAGCGAGATCGCCATCTTTACGCAGGATACGGCTAACGGCCGATGGAACAAGAGTGCCGTTATTTTTGGTGCCCGGTGCAAGGACATGACGGAAGCATTAGAAAGTGGCGATTACCGTTTGGCGGAGCCAGCCTGGCCGGATCTGGAAATTGGCGGAAGGCGCCTGCATATACAACCGTCGGAGAAAGACCAGCTACGTTGTGCCGAAGACCATCGTTGAAAAACGATCTCCGATAAGCGGCTTCAGATGCATGATTTTCAACTGAGGCACAACGGCAGATGATTTGGGACTAGAATCAAATCAAGTGGACTGAAAACAGTCTGCCGTCACAAAGACAATCAACAAGGAGGAAGCGGCGGAGCTCTAATGAGTTGGCACCATTCGTTTGGCTAGCAATCAAACAGGAGAGAACAATGGACAAGGCACTGAAAGAATGCCCGCTGTGCGGAAGCCCGGCGGAATTGAAGAAGTCTTATTATCTTGAGTCCGAGTTGCCTTACAGCTACGTGCATTGCACGCATGAGGGATGCGCCCTGCATCACAATGCTCCGCATTTCAGCGGCGATATCGAGGCGAAAAACAGCCAGAAGGCCGTCGAATCCTGGAACAAGCGCGAGAATATTCCTGCTCACTCCTGACGTCGTAGTAAATCCTGACGAAACGGCCTGATGTAATTCAGGCCGTTTTTGTTTTCAGCGCATTTGTGCAATCACGGTGTGGGCATCGCCGCCGGTGCCATGCGCGACGGTGGAGCAGAAGAAGCTGAGTGCCGCAGCGACAAAGAGAAAACCGATGATCGCAAGTTTGCGCATGATGACCTCCATGATGGATTCGCCTGGACGGCCGGTCGCCGCCAAAGCATCATCGCAGTCACTCAGCGTAGCCGATATCGGCGATCACCACATCCTGCTGTCGGAAAAACGGCGATGTTGCCAACCGGCATGTGGGCGCAATGAAAAGTGTGCCGGCAAGACGCAAGCCAACGCAGTGCCGATAAAAAAGCCCGCCGAAGCGGGCTTTGCACAAAATACAGCGTGTTCAGATCAATACGATGCCGGCGACCAGAGCGATCAGGAATGACCACTTGATGCCGTAGTATAGCGGGCGATTGCGTGCTTTCAGACGTTTGAAGGCGGCGCGTACCGAGTAGATGTATTTGAATGCCTTGTTGACGCCGCCGGTGCGGTCGCCCATATCGTTCGGCGCCGCCGTCGCAGCCATCACCGTGCTGCTGAACCAATGATTGATCGCTTGCGCCCAGCCCCACTTCATCTGCCGTTCCAGATCGCAGAACAGGATGATGCGGTTCTTGTCGCTTTCGTTGGCAGCCCAGTGAATATAGGTCTCGTCGAAGATCACGGCTTCGCCGTCGCGCCAGCTGTAGCGGATGCCGTCGACATCGATGAAGCAGCGGTCGTCGTTCGGCGTTACCAGGCCGAGGTGATAGCGCAGCGAGCCGGCATACGGATCGCGATGTTTGCCGAGGTCGGAGCCCGGTGGCAGCTGTGTGAACATCGCCGCTTTGACGCACGGGATCGAATCCAGCAGGGCCACCGTGCGCGGGCAGCGTTGCACGGCGGACGGATGACTCTCGCCATACCACTTCAGATAGAAACGGGTCCAGCCGCGGCGGAAGAAGGAATTGAAGCCGGCGTCATCCATGTTGGCGGATGCCTTGATGGCGCCCTCGCCCTGCAGTGCGATCGCTTCGTCACGGATGATGTGCCAGTTTTCCGCCAGTTTTTTCAGTTCAGGGTAGCTGTCGACGTCGTGGTAAGGCTTGTCGGGCTGGCTGGAAAACAGCGTCATGAAAGCGTTGATCGGCGCCATGAAGGTCGAGTGGTCGGTCGACTGGCGCAGCCAGCGATAGCGTATCTTGCCGCGGAAATGCGTGTAGCAGACGCTGGCGAGAAACAGCGTGATAAGGGTCCATTTAATCATGGCAGATGGCTGTGATTACGGCGGGGGATGGTTGGGAAATGTGCGCTAGAAATGCG
>DATDLO010000254.1:0-2894 GCA_036519215.1 Oxalicibacterium sp. | reverse complement strand
GGCGACTATCTGGCCGGCGATTATCCGGCGACACTGGAATCCGCCGTCCGCAGCGGCGTCAAGGCGGCACGACTGTTACAGGAATATCTGTCGGAAAACTAGCAGTCAACTTAGCTGCACGCGCCCTATTCCAGTTCGCGCACGCGGTTCATCGCTTCGTCGATGCGTTCGACGCCGATCACCTTCAAGCCTTCGATCTTCTGTTTGGGCGCGTTCGCCTTCGGAATCAGCGCCATCGAAAAACCCAGCTTGGCCGCTTCGCGCAGACGCTCCTGTCCGCGTGGCGCAGGGCGGATTTCGCCGGCCAGGCCGACCTCGCCGAACACGACCAGACCGCGCGGCAACGGCTTGCTGCGCATCGACGAATGGATCGCCAGCAACACCGCCAGATCGGCCGCCGGTTCGGTAATTTTCACACCACCGACGGCATTGATGAATACGTCCTGATCGAAGGCGGCGATGCCAGCATGCCGATGCAGCACGGCCAGCAGCATCGCCAGTCGATTTTGTTACAGACCGACCGACAGGCGGCGCGCATTCGGCACGTGCGAACTGTCCACCAGCGCCTGTATCTCTACCAGCAACGGCCGCGTGCCTTCCTGCGTCACCATCACGCAGGAACCCGGCACCGGATTATCGTGTTGCGACAGGAACAGCGCCGACGGATTCGAAACACCCTTCAAGCCCTTTTCCGTCATCGCGAATACGCCCAGTTCATTGACGGCGCCGAAGCGATTCTTGATTGCGCGCACCAGGCGGAAACTCGAATGCGTATCGCCTTCGAAATACAGCACGGTATCGACAATATGTTCCAGCACGCGCGGGCCAGCCAGCGAACCTTCTTTCGTCACATGACCGACCATGATGATCGTGATGCCGTTCTGCTTAGCCACACGCGTCAGCTGCGCCGCGCATTCGCGCACTTGCGCCACCGAACCCGGTGCAGACGTCAATGCATCCGAATAGATGGTCTGGATCGAATCGATGACGGCGACTTCGGGCTTGTGCTCGGCCAGCGTGTTGAGGATTTTTTCTAGCTGGATTTCTGCCTGCAACTTCAGTTCGCGGCCGTCCACCGACAGTCGCTTCGCGCGCAGCGCGATCTGCGCGCCGGATTCCTCGCCGCTGACATACAGGACCTTCTTGATCTTCGACAGGTTGGACAGCGCCTGCAGCAGCAATGTCGATTTGCCGATACCCGGATCGCCGCCGATCAGCACGACACCACCGGCCACCAGTCCGCCGCCAAGTACGCGATCGAATTCCTCGATGCCGGTGCCGAAACGCGGCACGTCCATCGCTTCGATATCGGCCAGGCTCAACACCGGCGCTGTCTGCACCAGGCCGTGATGCTGCGCCGAGAAACGGTTCGAGCCGCCGCTTTCGACGACGGTTTCCACCAGCGTATTCCACGCGCCGCAAGATGGACATTGGCCGCCCCACTTGGCGGAAACGCCGCCGCATTCGCTGCAGGTGTAATTGGTCTTGGCTTTGGCCATCTGTAATTGCCTGTTCCGGTTATTCCGTTAATTGTTATGCGATGTCATGCGCTCAACGAACATCACAAAACCGCAAGATCAATCGCCGATCTCCACGACCCGCACGCGCGGCATGATCGCGCACATCACTTCGTATCCGACCGTGCCGGCCGCATTGGCGACTTCGTCGATCGGCAAGCCTTCGCCCCACAAGGTCACCTTGCTGCCAATGTGCGCATCGGGAACCGGCGTCAGATCGACGGTGATCATGTCCATCGAAACGCGCCCGACAACGCGGGTACGGATACCATCGACCAGAATAGGCGTGCCGTCAGGAGCATGGCGCGGGTAGCCGTCTGCATAACCGCAGGCGATTACGCCGATCGTCATCGGCCGCTCGGCCACGAAACGACTGCCGTAACCGACAGCATCGCCGGCCGCGATCTGCTGGATGCTGATCACTTCCGTCTGTAGCGTCATTGCCGGCTTCAGATCGAAAGAAGCGGCCGTGCGCTCAGCCGGCGTCGCGCCGTACAGCATCACACCGGGACGCACCCAGTCCGCGGCAAATTCCGGACGCAGCAGATCGGCGGCGGAATTGGAAAGACTGCGCTCACCCGACAAATCGCCGGTCGCCGCCATAAAGCGCTGCGCCTGTTCCGATGGTGGCAGCACAGGATGATCGGCCTCTTCTGCATTGGCAAAATGCGTGACGAATCCGATCTCGCGCACGAACGGCAACGCGCGCAAACGTTTCCAGATGGCGGAACAATCGGCAGGCATGAATCCCAGGCGGTTCATGCCGCTGTTTACTTTCAGATGCACATCGATCTGTGCATCCTGCCGGCCGGGCCGGATTTTTTCCAGCATATCCAGCTGGACGAAAGAATGGACGACGGTATCCAGCTCGAAATCGATGACAGTTTGCAGATCCGCTACATCGAAAAAACCTTCCAGCAGGACGATGCGCTTGGCCCAGCCGAGCTGGCGCAACTCGATCGCACCTTCCGGCTCGATCAGGCCGAGGCCATCCGCATCGGCGAAACCGCGCAATGCGCGCGTCAGGCCATGGCCGTATGCATTCGCCTTGACGACCGCCAGCATCCTTGCCGCCGGCGCACATTTCCTGGCGATGGCAAGATTGTGTCTGAGGGCGGCAATATCGATGGTGGCGACGAGCGGTCTGGGCATACGTGAATCAGTCGAAACGGTCAATCGGCAGATCGTGCATTTTACCGGACGATGCCTGCATCGCGCCCGTCAATTCATCGGGCGTTCATGATTTTCATGGTATAAAGCAGGCCGGAGATACCAAGCAAACACAGCAAAAAGAGTCGATGCGGATGAATCGCGGTTTTTACACCATCATGGCGGCGCAGTTTTTTTCCTCGCTCGCCGACAATGCCCTTCTCATCG
>DATDLO010000253.1:0-2809 GCA_036519215.1 Oxalicibacterium sp. | reverse complement strand
TCATGGAAATACGGCAAAAATGTACGAGAGAAAAAGAAAACGGCGACGACCTGACGATCGTCGCCGCCCATTTGGTTGTTCAAACAATAATCAACGCGCGTTACGCAATGCCTCGATACGATCCTGGATCGGCGGATGGCTGGAAAACAGCGCCATGAAACCCGGACGATCGGTGATGCCGAACGATGCCAGATTCTCCGGCAACGGCGCCGGTGCAATACCGCCCAGACGCGCCAGCGCATTCATCATCGGCTGCGGCGAACCCATCAGCTTGGCTGCGCCCGCATCGGCGCGGAATTCGCGATGGCGCGAGAACCAGGCGACGATGGTGGAAGCCGCGATGCCGAACACGATCTGGCAGACCAGCACGGTCATCATGTAACCCATGCCATGGCCGCTATTATTGTTGTCGCGCGAAATCGCACGATCGACGAAATAGCCAACCACGCGCGACAGGAATACGACGAAAGTGTTCACCACGCCTTGCACCAGCGTCATCGTCACCATGTCGCCATTGGCGACGTGCGCAACTTCGTGCGCCAGCACGGCTTCGACTTCTTCGCGATTCATGCTCTGCAGCAGGCCGGTGGATACGGCGACCAGCGCTGAATTCTTGAACGCGCCGGTGGCAAATGCGTTCGGCTCGCCTTCATAAACGGCCACTTCCGGCATGGCGATACCGGCACGATCGGCCAGCTTGCGCACGGTGTCGACCAGCCACAATTCCGTGCTGCTAGACGGCGCATCGATCACGCGCGCACCGGTCGACCACTTGGCCATCGGCTTGCTGATCAGCAGCGAAATGATGGAACCGGTGAAGCCGACCACCAGCGAGAACACCAGCAGCATCGGCAGGTTCAGGCCGGACTGCGTCATATAGCGGTCGACGCCGAGTAGCGACAACACGATGGACATCACCGCGATGACTGCAATGTTCGTCGCGACGAACAGGAAAATCCGTTTCATTCAAAAGCCTCCAGTAAGGGGGTCAAGGGCGATAGATAAATAGCGTTTATGCACAAAATTTCAAGAGCGCAAGATACCGGAATCCCGCGCCGTGTCAACGCTCGGGAAATCAAATGCCCCAGTCATGCCAGACAGGCTGCACGCCGGACGGCAGCGGCGGCAAGGCACCGATGTCGACACGCGATTCGCCCGGACCGTGGAAATCGGAACCGCGCGAGGCAAGGAAACCGTAGGCCTTCGCGACCTTCGCATATTCGTCGTATTGATCTGGCGTATGGCTGCCGGTCGTCACTTCGATCGCGGTACCGCCCAGATCCTTGAATTCACTGAACAACGCACCGAATGCCGTATCGCTGAACTTGTAACGTCCCGGATGCGCGATCACGGCAACACCGCCGGCCGCACGTATCCACTCGACGGAATTCTGCAACGTCGTCCAGCGATGTTCCACATAGCCAGGCTTGCCGTCACCCAGATATTGGGAAAATGCCTGCTGCAAGTCAGTACACACGCCCGACTCCAGCAGGTAACGGGCAAAATGCGTGCGTGAAATCAGATCGGGATTGCCGACGAATTTCAACGCGCCTTCGAATGTGCCCGGAATACCGACAGCTTCCAGCTTCGCCGCCATCTCGCGTGCGCGATATTCGCGCCCGCCGCGAATCGAGGCCAGGCCTGCGAGCAATGTCGGATTGGTTTCGTCGATCTGCAGTCCGACGATATGTACCGTCTGCCCTGACCACGTGATCGAAATCTCCACGCCAGGCACATAAGAGAGCTTTAGCGCCTGTGCTGCCGCGCGCGCTTCGGCGATACCGCCTACTTCATCGTGGTCCGTCATTGCCCATACATCGACGCCGTTGGTTTTGGCACGCTCGGCAAGCGCGGTCGGCGTCAGTATGCCGTCGGAAACATTGGAATGACTGTGAAGATCGAAATTGCGCATATCGGTTTACCTGCTGCTGCGTGAAGTCTGCGGTTGTCTGCCGCACATGAATCTGTCCGTGCCTTTATGGATTCGATTGTACGCGGGGCGGAATGTTCATGCCGTACAGAAAATAAATTCGCATACACCGGCATCGAAGCAATGCGGCTGCAACCGCCTCCGCTATCGATGAAGGCAAAATTGCAAGATTCAGGCCAGAAACTTCAAGCCAAACCTCAAGCCAGAAACGTGTCGATGGCACGCGCCAGAATTTCCGGCTGGTCATGCTGGACCATGTGTCCCGCATCCGGCACTTTCAATATGGTGGCATTTGCCAGTTGTGCAATGCGCCGCTCCAGTTCGGTGCGTATCTCGGCCGGGGTACCGAAACGCGGCAGCAATTCGCTGTGCTCCGCTTCCACCCACAGCACAGGCGCCGTGATCGCGCGCCAGCAGGCCAGCACTTCCTCGATCCGATACAACACCGGGTTCGTCAGCTTGTGCCTTGCATCGGCGCGCAGAGCCCAGATACCGTTTTCATTCGGCGATGCCCAGTGCGCGGCCAGAAACATCGCACGTTCCTTCGTCAACCGTGGATTGTTTTTTTGCAAACGGGCGGCGACTGCTTCCTGCGATCGATACGGTCGCAACAGCGGCACACTGCGCAATTCATCCAGCCAGGTCGCATAGCGTTGCGGCGCCTCTTCCGCCGCCATGGCCGGCCGGCCAAAACCGTCCAGCAGTACCAATTTGGCAATGCGTTGTGGGCGCACGCCGGCGTAAATGCCGGCGACATTCGCACCCAGGCTATGGCCCAGCAGATTGACTGCTTGCCCCGGCGCATAGCGATCCAGAATCGCCTCCAGATCGGCCAAATAATCCGGCTGCCAGTAGCCGGATGGCGCGTTTTCCGTCAGG
>DATDLO010000252.1:0-10953 GCA_036519215.1 Oxalicibacterium sp. | reverse complement strand
TCATGATGACCAATATCGCCGGCGTGCAGGACAAGCAGGGCAATTTGCTGACCGATCTGTCGGCGCGCGAGATCGACGAGATGTTCGAGGACGGCACGATTTCAGGCGGCATGCTGCCGAAAATCTCGTCGGCGCTGGATGCGGCGAAATCGGGCGTCAATACCGTACACATCATCGACGGCCGTATCGAACATTCACTGCTGCTGGAAGTGCTGACGGAACAGGCATTCGGCACGATGATCCGTTCGCACTAACTTGGGTTAAAAAGAGGAGGCGTGTCGGTTGAAAGACCGACACGCCTCTTTCTTATTGAATTTCGAATCATGGTTGAGGTTCGTTCCCGTTGCCGTCGATTTTGAAGCGACGCGCACCAATGATGCTGAGGACAAGAGATAGGGGTACTAGCCAGAGTGGCTGAATCCTGCCTTTGAAGATCATCAACATCATGAATATGGCAACGGCCAGCAAGCCATGCAAAATCGGACGCGAGGGTGCATAACTTGCGGCCAGATAGCCACCGAGAACCGGGGCGCAAAGGGATAGGTACAGGAAAACCAACATTCCGTATGCGTCCAATATCCATTGCTGATCCATAGCGCGAATGGAGCTCAGGCCGACACCGATTAGCCATAGAAGCGCAAGTGGAATCACATATACAAAGGCGATTGCCTTGAACAGTGCTTTTAGACTATGCGCCCACATTTTTAGGATTTAAAGGGTTTTATATAGACTGCAAACGATTGCAAATGCTGGATTCAGAGCTGCATATGGACAATACCTAATTTATGGTATTTGCTAGGTGCGGGACTCAAGCGAACTTGAGCGCTATACAAGAAGAATGTCGGTACTACTGCAAAAATGTCATGCGATACGGTATGGTCGTAATCGTAGGGATGCTGGAGTAGAGCCAGAAGAAATGTGCTTTTGCAGTGTGGCCAAGGCAAACAGCAACACTGATCTACTTATGTGCGACGCATGTTGCTCGCGACATTCTCCGGTGGATCAGCGCGAAGACAGCCGTGCTGAATATCGAAAAGCCGATAAGGAGAAGTGCGAGCGAGATCATGCGTTTCGTATCAGCATCAAGCACCAGTCTCGATGCGGGCAATGATGTCGCCTTCGCCGACTTCGTTGCCTTCTTCCTTCAAAATTTCGACCAGTGTGCCTGCAGCCGGCGCGACGACTTCGACCACCACCTTGGTGGTTTCCAGATCGGTGAGGTTTTCACCTTCGGCAACGCGGTCGCCCTTTTTCTTGTTCCAGCCCAGCAGCGTGGCTTCGGTGACGCCTTCGGTAAGTTCCGGAACCTTGACTTCGATCAGCATGCGATTCTCCTTGGTGGTGGGGATGGAATTCTAGCGGTAAGCCGGACATCCGGCGAGACTCTTTGTTGATGTGCAGTGTCCGTTGTTGGCCGGACAGGTTGCGGCTCAGCAGGAAGCGGCCTTGCCGACCATGAACCGGCCGTGGTGCTGACTATGCCATTTTTCGAATTCGGCTGCCGGCAGCGGACGGGAAATGGCGAATCCCTGAGCGATGTCGCAACCCAGTCCGGCGAGCACGTCGTAGATTTCGTCGTTCTCGACGCCTTCGGCGATGGTCTGCATGCCCATCTTGTGCGTCAGCGTCACGGCGGCTTCGACGATGTGCAGCGCGCCCTTGTCGGCCGGCAGGCGGCGCACGAAGGACTGGTCGATCTTGATCAGCGAGATCGGCAGCTTGTGCAGGTATTGCAATGACGAATAGCCGGTGCCGAAATCGTCGATCGAGATCGTGATCTTGGCGTCGGCCAGACGATGCAGTTCGACGATGGTGCGCGCCATGTCGGTCATCAGTGCGCCTTCGGTGACTTCCAGTTCCAGCAGGCGGCCCTCGACGCCATGTCGTTCCAGCAGATTCAGGATCAGGTCGGAAAAGCCCGGCTGCAGCAGATTGCGCGGCGAGATGTTGACGGCGACCGGAATGTCTATGCCGCGGCTTTGCCACTGCACGATTTGCTGCATGGCCTGTTCCAGCGCGAATTCGGTGACGAGGTTGATCAGTGTGCTCTGTTCCGCGCGCGGGATGAAGATGCCGGGCGGGATGTTGCCGCGTTCCGGATGATGCCAGCGCATCAGCGCCTCGACGCTCTTGACGGTGCCCCTGCGCATGCAGATCTTGGGTTGGTAATGCATCGACAGCTGGCCTTCGCGGATGGCCTGCATCAGGCTGCCCAGCACCGACAGGTTGTCCTTGGCAATGGTGCTGATCTCCGGGCTGTAGGCAATGCAATCCTGCCCGCTCTCGTATGCCGAAACCAGCGCGGCTTCGGCACGCTGCAGGTAGACGCCGGGAGGATGAACCAATTGGTCGAAGGCGACGTAGCCGAGCCGCGAATCGATATGGATGGGGATGCCGTTGAACTGGAACGACTGGCGCGAACCTTCCATCAGTTCAGCCAGCAGCGCATCGACATTCTGCTTGCCGCGGCTCTCGATCAGGATGCCGATCTGTTCCGTATCGATGCGATAGACCTGCGTGCGGTGGTGCAGGATGCTGCCGTAACGTTGCGCGGACTGGCGCATCAGGTCTTCGATAATCTCGAAGCCGAAGGCGGATTTCAATTCCATCGCGTTCTGCAGGCAGATGACGACGAGCAGGAAGGAATCCGTCGCCTGCTTCTTTCCTTTGGATAAAGCGGCCAGCGAATCCAGCAACGCGGTCCGGTTGGGCAGCTGCGTGGCGGCGTCATGGCGGGCAATCCATTGCAGGTGCCGCAGGTAGGAACGCACGCTGTCGCTGACGGCGCCGCTGAATACGCCGACCAGCATGAAGAAGCCGGTGCGGTAGATCCAGTTCAGCACATTCTGCATTTCGCCGGTGGCCGAATCGAGCGGCATGAAAGGGCCGAGGATGAGTCCGCCGAGCAGGCCGATCAGCAGGCCGCCGCGCATGCCGAACACAAAACCGGCCAGCATCACGGGCAGGTACATCGAGTGCAGGTAGGAGAATTTGACACCGCCGGTAGCATGGACCAGCAGGCCGACGCCGACGATCAGCAGGACGAGTGTCGGCATCATGGCGACGCGTATTGCGCGCATGTGCAGGGTCAGCCATTCAAACAATCTTGTCGTGTTCATGGTCGTTCTCACGTTGGCGCGTTTGACGGCATGTCCTGCTTGCGCGACATGCTTGCCGCATGTTGCCACGACGGCATCGCCCGCGCAATCTCTGATACGTGACGATTGCGCGGCTTGCCGTTTTGCCGGTTGCGGTGCGGCGAGACAGGAGAAACGGAAGGGAAAACGGAAGGAGGACGAGTCAGGGAAATGACAGCTGCATGACAATGGCATCGGCATTCTGTGCGGCGATGTCGGCGAAGAAACCTGGCAGCCGTGCGATTTCCGTATAACCACCATCGCGATAGATGCGATGCGCAGCCAGCCACTCAGCACTCAGCAGAAGAATGGAGCCGCGCAGCTGCGGCAGCCGCGCGCGCAGCAGCGCAACGGATTGCTGGAAGAAGCGCCTGCCGAGACCGTCGCCGCGATGCGCGGGTGCGATGGTCATCGATGAAATGTAGAGGTATGTGCCGTCGCAGCGATGGGTTTGCCGGATGTCGTGGCCGAGCGCGAAATGCGCTGCGTTGCAATGAGCCGAATCAGCGGTTTCGTCCTGCCCCCACAATTCGGAACAGAGATAGCCGATGGCACCGTCCGCATGTTCGAGGATCAGGAAACCTTCGGCGAAATGCTGCAGCCGCTGCTGCATAACATCGCGGCTCTCGCGAATGGCAGGCGGGAATCCGTTCGCCTCCAGCTGCATGATTGCATCCAGATCGTCCGGGCGTGCGGTACGGATGGCGAGTGCGGTCATCTCAGTAAAGCTTCCTGACCTGATAGCCGTGTTTTCGCAGCAGCGCCGGAATGCTGTTTTCGCCATCGATCAGATGCAGCATGCCGACTGCAACAAACGAAGTCTTGTCGTCGTTCAGCAGCATGGCGATGCTGTCTGCCAGCCCTGGATTGCGTTGATTGAGCAGGATGTCTTCGATGAACTGCGAGGAAGCGGAACCGTCGTTCAGCATTCGTTGCTTCAGTGCGAGCATTTTGGCGCTGTCGGCGTGACGCCATGCATCGATCAGTTCGATGGCCTGCGTGATTTCGGAGCCGTCGTTCAGGTCCTGCAGCGTTTCTTCCAGATATTCCTGCTGCTGCATGTCGTCCAGGCGATTGAACAGCGACAGCTGGTAATCCGCAGTTTCCAGGCCGCGCACGATCTTGCCTTCCTTTGCCGCAACCGACAGGAAATACAATTCGAGCCCCTGTTCCGTCGGATAACCGTTGCGTGCCATCGTCTGCACGATGAGCAGGTTGGCGATCATCCACGGTTTCATGCGGGCGATGCGTTCGAACGGAATGCCGTTCTGCTGCAATGCGGCTTTCAGTTTTGCCAGGCGGTCCGTCGTCAGATGATCGGCGATCGTGGTGCCGTCCGTGTACAGGCCATGCTTGAAGATGGCCTGGTTGAAGGCATTTTCGTCGCGGATGTCGATTTCCAGCGCAAGCGTGTTCGATGCATGCAATGCCCGCATGACGATGGGTTCGAGCGGATAGAATGCGGCCTGCCCGACGTGGACGGTGCCGAACAGGTAGCAGGTATGGCCGTTGTGGTCGACGCGGTAGAGCGTGCCCCGCAGCGGAATCGGTGCCTTGGCTGCATCCTGCGGCGCGCCGCTGACGGGCGCGCGCACGGTATCGGCATGCGCGGATGCGGTATAAAGGCTGGCAAACTGCAGCAGAATGGCAACGACGAGGGCGGCAACAAAGTCGGTGAAACGACGCATGCGGTATTTTCCGAAACAGTTTTTATTGAATGACAAGATGTCCAGAAACGATCCGATCTGGCTGTTCGATCTCGACAATACGCTGCATGATGCATCGCATGCGATTTTCCCGGCGATCAATCTGAACATGAATGCCTATATTGCGCAGGTGTTGCGCGAGCGCGGTTTGCCGTGCGACGCCGATGCCGTCAATGCGGAACGCATCAGCTACTGGCGGCGTTACGGCGCCACGCTGCTCGGTATGGTAAATCATCATCAGGTGAAACCGGACGACTTCCTGCGCGAGGCGCACCGTTTCGATGACCTGACGGCAATGATCCGTACCGAGCGCGGGCTGGCGCGATTGCTGCGCAAACTGCCGGGACGCAAAATATTGCTGACGAATGCGCCGCGCCGCTACGCGCACGATGTGCTGCGCCACATCGGCCTGCACCGGCATTTTGCGCAGCACGTGCCGATCGAGGCGATGCGCGTGCATGGCCGCATCCGCCCCAAGCCGTCACGGTTGATGCTGCGGCGGTTGCTGGCGCGCGAAAAACTGCCGGCCGGCCGCTGCATCCTGGTCGAAGACACGGTCGTCAACCTGAAGGCGGCGCGGGAGCTTGGCCTGCGCACGGCCTGGATCACCCAGTATCTGGCGCCGGAAGTGGCGCGCCATGTCCATCCGGGCAGCGGCGCAACGGCTGCCGCCACAAAACGCCCCATTTACGTGGATGTCAAAGTAAAATCCGTAGGGCAACTCTTCAGGCAGTTGCATCGATTGCGCTAGATTGCTGTTTCTTGTTGTTTCCTTCTCATAAATAGAATCATGGCAACGACCAAACCAGGCGAACGCAAGCTGCAGATACTCCAGACGCTGGCGGCGATGCTGGAGCAGCCCAAGGGGGAGAAGATCACGACGGCGGCGCTGGCGGCGCGGGTCGACGTGTCGGAGGCGGCGCTGTACCGGCATTTCGCCAGCAAGGCGCAGATGTTCGAGGGATTGATCGAATTCATCGAAACGACGGTATTCGGCCTGATCAACAAGATCACCGAGCAGCAGGAAAACGGCCTGTCGCAAGTGCAGGCCATCGTGACGATGCTGCTCAATTTCGCCGAACGCAATCCCGGCATGACGCGCGTGATGATCGGCGATGCGCTGGTCAACGAGGACGAGCGCCTGCAGCAGCGCATGAACCAGTTCATCGAACGCATCGAACTGGCGGTGAAACAGTCGCTGCGTGTGGCGGCCACGCAAGGGCAGGCGAACGAAGCCGAAGTCGCCGCGCGTGCCAACCTGATTGTCGGCGCCGTGCTGGGGCACTGGCAGCGTTATGCGAAGACCGGTTTCAAGCAGTTGCCGTCGGCGCATGTGCAGGCGCAAATCGCCATGCTGCTTGGCTGAATTCGCGACGCTTACCGCATCCATTTTCTTCACCCGCGCTTGTCTTCCGTTTTGCTGTGCAGCCGTACAATAGCGGCTGTCCTTCTTCCCGTTTCCGCTTTCATGTTTCTGCCTGCTGCCACCGGTTCCGACGATTGTTTCGCGCTGCTCGACGATTGCGAGGCGGGCGGACAGGACGGGCATTCGCGTTTGTATTCCGAATACATCGGCACGCTTTCCTGCGATGGACATGCGCAATTGCCGGCGATGCTGGAAGAGATGCAGCAGAAACTGCGGGAAGGATGTTTCGCCGTCGGCCTGTTTGCCTATGAACTGGGCGAGGCGATGCATGGCATTGCGCCGCGTGAAGAAAATTTGAATGCAGATTTGAATGCAGAGTCGAATGCCATGGCAGGCTTGGCCGAAGTGCTGCTGTTCCGCCGCTGCGAGAAACTGCACGCTGCGCAGGTGAACGCCTGGCTGCAAGCGCGTATGGACACACGTACGGCAGCGCAACCTGCCGGTGTCGCCAATGTGCATGCGGACATCGATCGTGCCGTCTTCGATGCGGCGCTGGCGCGTATCCGCGATTACATCGAGGCGGGCGATACCTATCAGGTCAATTACACATATCGCCTGCGCTTCGATGCCTACGGCGATGCGGTTGCGTTGTACCAGCGTTTGCGCGCGCGGCAGCCGGTGCCTTATGGGGCATTGATCGGCTTGCCGGATGGCCGTGCCGTCTTGTCGTTATCTCCGGAATTGTTCGTGCGCCACGATGGCGGCAACCTGACCGTGCGGCCGATGAAAGGCACGGCAGCTGCCAGCGACGATGCAGCACGCGATGCACAGGCAGCCGATGCGCTGGCGACCGATCCGAAGAATCGTGCGGAAAACCTGATGATCGTCGACCTGCTGCGCAACGACCTGGGCCGTGTTGCAACGACCGGTTCGGTCAATGTGAAAAAGATGTTCGACGTACAGCGTTTCAGCAGCGTATTGCAGATGACCTCGACCATCACGGCGCAACTGCGCAGCGATGCATCGCTGGCCGATGTGTTCGTTGCGCTGTATCCGTGCGGCTCGATCACTGGCGCGCCCAAGCACAGGACGATGCAGATCATCCGCGAGCTGGAAGCGCATGCGCGCGGCTTGTATACCGGTGCGATCGGCTGGTTCGATCCGCCACCGGCGACGCAGGGCATCGGCGATTTCTGCATGTCGGTACCGATTCGGACGCTGCAGCTGGGTGCCATGGAAAAGGGTGGTATCCGGCATGGCGAACTGGGCGTCGGCGCAGGTATCGTGCACGACAGCATCGCAAAACTCGAATATGAAGAATGCCTGTTGAAGGCGCGTTTCCTGACCGGGCTGGAAGCCGGCTTTGCGTTGTTCGAAACCATGCGTGCAACGCACGATGGCTGTCATCATCTGGAACGGCATCTGCAGCGGCTGCGTCGTTCCGCTGCTTATTTCGGTTTCGTCTTCGACGAAGTGGCGATTTGCTCTGCGGTAGAGCAGACGGTTGCAGGTTTCGATGCCGGTACCGATTACCGCATGCGCCTGGCACTGCAGCAGGACGGTGCCATCGAGATGCAGGCTGCGCCGCTGAAAGCGTTGTCGATACCGGTGAAGATCCTGCTGGCCGAGCAGGCGACAGAAGCGGACGACCTGTTCCTGCGCCACAAGACGACCAATCGCACCGTCTATGACGAAGCATGGCGCGATGCCGAGCGGCAGGGCGCATTCGATAAATTGTTCTGCAATACGCGCGGCGAAGTGACGGAAGGCGGGCGCAGCAGTGTATTCGTCAAGCTGGACGGTCAATGGTTCACGCCGCCGCTGGCGGCCGGCGTATTGCCCGGCGTGATGCGCGGCGTGATGCTGGAAGATCCGCAATGGAACGCGAGAGAGCGCGTGCTGACGACGGACGATCTGCGCCGCGCGGAAGAAGTCGTCGTCTGCAACGCCTTGCGCGGTGCATTGCCGGCGACCATCGTCTGGCGCTGATCTAGTGTTGAGATTGCGCTTTAGCGCGGCAGCGTGACGACGAAGCAGCTGCCGCGGCCGTCGCGATCCGTGCAAATGACATTGCCGCCATGGCGACGCGCGATCTGCCTGACCAGCGCCAGTCCCAATCCGACACCGCCTTCGCGTTCGCTGGCGCCAGGCAGGCGATAGAACGGCTCAAAAATCTTTTCACGTTCGGCCGGCGGCACGCCAGGTCCTTCATCGCAAATCTTCAGCGATACCGTGCTTCCCATCATGGTAAGCGATGTCGTGATCGGCGTGCCGCCGCCGTAGCGGCGCGCATTTTCCAGCAGGTTACGCACCAGCCGGCGCAGCAGCCTGGCATCGCCTTGCACTTCAATTGCTTCCGCATCCAATACCGCATCGACGCGTGCGCATTCTTCGGCAACCAGCGCCGTCATGTCGATTTTTTCGAATGCCATTGTCGCTTCCGACGTCGCATCGAGCCGGCTGGCGAGCAGGATTTCATCGATCAACTGATCGAGTTCGGCAATGTTGTGCGTCAGTTCGTCGCGTATCGAAGGTTCGACCGAAGTCGATGCCAGTTCCAGCGCCATGCGGATGCGCGCAAGCGGCGAGCGCAATTCATGCGATGCGTTTGCCAGCAATGCCTTCTGCGCATTGACCAGTTCTTCGATGCGGGCCGCCGAGCGGTTGAAGCTGGTCGCCAGTCGGGCGATCTCGTCCTTGCCTTCAACCGCGATGCGCGTCGACAGCTGGCCTGCGCCCAAGGCTTCGACGCTGGTCTGCAGGCGTTCGAGGCGACGCGTCAGGCGGCGCACGATCGGATAGGCGCCGATACCGGTGGCAAGGCAGATCATCGCCAGCGCAGCGAACAGGTTGATCGGCGGGCCGCGCCGGCCGCGTATCTGGCCGACCAGCCAGCGCTCATCCGGCAGCTTGACGGCGAATACGGGCGGGCCGCCGTCCAGCCAGCCGCTGGCGACTTGTGTCGGTGCGAGAGGCGGCAACGGTCGACCGACCGCAGCAATCGGTTCGCGCTGCGCCGAATACAGCGTGAGGTCGGCGCGCATGCGCTTGCGCCAGCGTTCCAGCGCTTCCTGCTGGGTGGCGTTGTCGGCATCGGCCGGGGGCAGCACGTCGGCGGCGATGGCGGCGAAGGATTCGAGATTGGGGCCGATCTGGCGCGATTCGGTGTTCAGGCGCCATGCCCATGCGAACAGCAGCGCGGCGACGACGATGCTGACCAGCACCGCGACGTAGATGCGGATGTAGAGGCGGTTCGGCCAGAAGGAACGCGCAGTCATGTCAGGCATCCTGCGCCTTGGCGAACACGTAGCCGGCACCGCGCACGGTGATGATGCGCTTGGGCTGCTTCGGGTCGTCTTCGATGGCGGCGCGCAGGCGGCCGATGTGGACGTCGATCGAGCGGTCGAAGGCTTCCAGCGGTTCGCCTTTCACCGCATCCATCAATTGCTCGCGCGACAGCACACGACCGGCGCGCTCGGCCATCGCTGCCAGCAGGTTGAATTGATAGGAGGTGACGGGCTTTTCCTGGTCGTCGACGCGGATGACACGCGCATCCAGATCGATTTCCAGTCGGCCGAAACGCAGCGTGCGTTGCGTTTCGCTCGTCGGTACGGGTATGCCTAGCTGGCGGCGCAGCACGGCGCGCAGACGCGCCAGCAGTTCGCGCGGCTCGAAAGGTTTTGGGACGTAATCGTCGGCGCCGATCTCCAGGCCGATCACGCGATCCATCGGATCGCCCTTGGCAGTCAGCATCACGATCGGCAGCGCATTCAGCGGCGCGGGAAAGGCGCGGATCTGGCGGCACACGTCGAGGCCGTTGGCGTCCGGCAGCATCAGATCCAGCAGTACGACGTTGAACGACGGTTCTGCCTGTTGCAATTGCTGCAGGCCGTCGGCGGCAGTACCGCTGTGGTGCACGTCGAAATCGTTCTGACCTAAATAAGTGGCGACCATCGCCGCAAGGCGCTGGTCGTCTTCGATCATCAGTAGGCGTTGGCTCATGGGCGTAGTGTAACGCGACGCCTCGTCTTCCCGGAAAGAGAAGGCGAGGCGATCGTCATGCAGCGTTACTGCGCTGCGCCGTCATGCATCTTGCCGTCGTGGTGGCGCGAGCCGTGGCCGTGACGGAAGTGATGGCGATGCTTGGCCAGTTTCTCCGCAGCGGCGACACGCTGTGCCGGCGTCAATACTTCAGCCGCATCGGCAAACGATTTGGTGACGATGCGCGAACGCTGGTCGGCTAGTTGCTGGTTTGCCTGACGCGCTTTTTCCAGCGCGCTGCGATCGATGGTCGGTTGCGACAGCAGTTTCATCTGGTCGGCGCGGGCGGCACGCAGTTTTTTGTTCAGCGGACGCAGTTCGTCGAAACGAGCCTTGGCGATGGCGGCCAGCTTGGTTTTCTGTTCCGGCGTGGCATCCGGTACCAGACGTTCGATCATGCGTTGCGTGCGTTTTTCAGCCTGCTCCGGACTCATGCGATGTTTGCCGGCATGTTTCTGCGCGGTTGCTTGCGGTGCGGACTGCGAAGCTGTCGTCTCCTCTGCCTGGCTGATGCCGGACAGCGACAATGCACCGATCAGTGCAGCCGTGACGCCTGCCAGCACCATGCGGCTACGCGGTGAGGAAGCGGCATGGGAGGCGGTACGGTTCGTGGTGATTTGCTTGTTCATGTGAAGCTCCTTTCGATGGCTCCCGCAAGTCGAGCGGGCATGTCGCTACTGTAGGAGCGCTCTGTTGCCGCTAC
>DATDLO010000251.1:0-4185 GCA_036519215.1 Oxalicibacterium sp. | reverse complement strand
GGGATGACGGATAGTTGGTGCGGTAATTCTATTGCCATTCTTGAACCGCCGGCCTCACGCCACCGCATAGCAGGCTTGCTGCCACGCATGGAACCCGAATCACGCATCATCGCCCGTCTTGAATACTCATCTCAGTTCGGTATCGCACCGACCTCACTAGGGTCTCTGCTCCATAAGTAAGAGGCGCTGAAGACACAGAAAATCCTCCGGGAGATTGTCTGACGCGCCGCAATCCTTTACCCTGCGAATGATGCCGATCCGAGACGGACAATGAAAAATCCACTATCGAACGACAATTTCAACGACGAAGAACGGTTCCGTACACTGGTTTCCGCCATCAGCGATTACGCAATCTACATGCTGGATCCGTCCGGCCATGTCGTCAGCTGGAATGCCGGTGCTCAACGTTTCAAGGGTTATGAAGCGCATGAAATCATCGGCCAGCATTTTTCGCGCTTCTACCCGCCGGAAGATCGCGCCAACGGCCTGCCGGAAAAGGCGCTGCGTACCGCTCTCGAGGAAGGAAGATTCGAATCCGAAGGTTGGCGCAGGCGCAAGGACGGCACCAGTTTTTGGGCCAGCGTCGTCATCCATCCGGTGTTTCGCAACGATGCGCTGATCGGCTTCGCCAAGGTTACACGCGACATCACCGAACGCGCCATTACTGCAGAAGCGCTGCGCCGCAGCGAACAACAGTTCAGCCTGCTGGTGCAAGGCGTCACCGATTACGCGATCTATATGCTGGATACGGCAGGAGTCATCACGAACTGGAATTCCGGTGCACAGCACATCAAGGGCTATGCGGCGGAGGAAGTCATCGGTACGCACTTTTCGCGCTTCTACACGCCGGAAGAACAGGAGGCAGGCATTCCGGAGAAAGCATTGACAATCGCCCGCGAGAAGGGTCGCTACGAACAGGAAGGCTGGCGCGTGCGCAAGGATGGTTCGCGCTTCTGCGCGCATGTCGTCATCGATGCGATCCACGGCGAAGACGGCTCACTGGTCGGATTCGCCAAAGTCACACGCGATGTCACCGAACAGCGCGCGGCCTCCGATGCCTTGCAAAAAGCCAACGCAGCGCTGTTCCAGTCGCAAAAAATGGAAGCGCTGGGCAAACTGACCGGCGGCATCGCCCACGATTTCAACAACCTGCTCGGCGTGATTTCGAGCGGTATCGACATGCTGCAACTGCAGCCGCGCGGCGACAGCCGCACACTGGACAGCATGCGCCGTGCCGTCGAACGCGGCGCCGAACTGACGCAGCATCTGCTAGCATTTGCGCGCCAGCAGCCGCTGCAATCGAAGAAGTGCGACCTGAACGAACTGATCGCGGGCTTCGAGTCGGTGTTGCGCCGCGCCGGCAATTCCTCCATCCGTTTCGAAATCA
The DNA here is from genome assembly GCA_036519215.1 of Oxalicibacterium sp. Classification (GTDB taxonomy): domain Bacteria; phylum Pseudomonadota; class Gammaproteobacteria; order Burkholderiales; family Burkholderiaceae_D; genus Oxalicibacterium. The sequence goes on along the minus strand of DATDLO010000251.1, from coordinate 2,798 downwards.
AGCTGCAGGAAAACCTGCCGCCATCGTTGATCGATGCCACGCGCTTCCAGACCACATTGTTGAATCTCGTCATCAATGCACGCGATGCGATGCCGAAGGGCGGCAGCATCACGATCGCCACTTATGGCGTACAACTGAAAGATCAGGAAATCGGCACGCTACCTGCCGGCCACTACACAAAGATAATGGTCAACGATACCGGTTGCGGCATGACATCCGACGTCATGGCCCGCGTCTTCGAACCTTTCTTCACGACGAAGGAAATCGGCAAGGGGACGGGGCTCGGCTTGAGCCAGGTCTACGGCTTCATCACGCAATCCGGCGGCGAGGTCGTCGTCGCCAGCACTCCCGGTCAGGGCACGCAATTCGCCATGTACCTGCCGGTAGTCGATGGCAAGGCTGTTGCACATAACGATGAAGAACATCTGGAAAAAGTGCTGATCGTCGAGGATGATGTCGATCTGCTGGAAGTCGCCGCCGAACTGTTCCGTGCGATCGGCTATGTGGTGCATACCGCCGGCAGCGCTAAGGACGCACTGGAGGTATTGGAGCGCAATAGCGATATCGATATTCTCTTCAGCGACGTGATGATGCCCAATGGCATGAGCGGCATCGAACTGGCTCGACTGGTGCGCAAACGCTATCCGCACATGAAAACCATCCTGGCATCCGGCTATGCATTGCCGGCGTTGAAATCCGAGCACGCAGATCTGGACGGATTCCTGTTCATCAACAAGCCTTATCAATTGTCCGATGTCGCCAAAAAACTGCGGCAGGCTGCCTGATTTATCCTGTTCTGCCGTACCAACCACTCTTTCAAGGAGAACGAATGAACCGCAAGAGCTGCATCGCCATCCTGTTCGCCGCTTCCACCATCGTCGGCATGCAAGCGGCACACGCACAATACGCCGGTCCGGGCAGCCAGCCGGCGCATGCCACGGTGGCCGACGTGCTGAAGCATCCGGTCGACGACCAGCCTGTCGTGCTGCGCGGCTTTCTGACTAAACAGGTGAGCAAGGAAAAATACCTGTTCTCCGATGACACCGGCGAAATGCGCGTGGATATTGACAACAAGCGTATGGCAGGCCAACGCATCGACGAAAAAACCAAGGTTGAACTGCACGGTGAAGTCGAAAAGGATTTCATGGAAAGCCCGGAGATCGACGTCGACAGTCTGGTCATCATTAAATAGGCATCCGCTCCCGGACAGAAACTTGCCGCTCTTCGGAGCGGCTTTTTATTTACCATGGTTCCTTGATAGCACTCATTTTCCAACGTGGCATTATCATGATCGTCCGGCCATCCTCCTTTTTTCCGCCTTTTCTTCTCGATGACTACTCCGCTACTCGATACCAAGACGCTGGAACGCGTGCTCGACGAATTCGCCGAAGCCCGCAATTGGCGGCAATTCCATTCACCGAAAAATCTTGCCATGGCGCTGACCGGCGAGGTCGGTGAGCTGGTGGAAATCTTCCAGTGGCGCACCGAAGAAGCATCCTGGCGCGTCGCGCAGGATCCCGCCACCGCGGAACACGTGCGGCAGGAACTGGCCGACGTCGCCCTCTATCTGGTACGGCTGGCCTCGGTACTCGGCGTGGACCTGAACGCTGCCATCGCCGACAAGCTGATACTGAACGCGCGCAAATATCCGTCGTCATCTGCACAGGAGTAATCGCACTCTTTCCGCTTCAGCCCATCTCGGCTATTTACGGCCATCGAGGCAATATCCAGCCGGCTCCTTCGGTCTTCTCCGTGCTTTTTATTGGCACGGGTCAAGAATCGGCGATTTAGCTTTTGACCTGCGCCCGCTTTCTTCCTATGCTTTGCGGTTTTCATGTCCGCAGTTTTCAGCCGCGCTGCGGCTGCGCTGCATCGTCGTCGAGGAGCAACATGTCTTTCACATCCGAAATCTGGCAGAAAAACGCCGCCCTGTACGAAACCATCCGCACCATGCCGTTCAACACGGAACTTGCCGCCGGCACGCTGGACGAGGAACGCTTCCGCCACTACATGATCCAGGATGCGCTATACCTGATCGCCTACGGACGCGCACTGTCGATCGCCGCCGCCAAGGCGGAGTCTCCGGCTGAAATCGTGCAATTCGCCAACGGCGCGCAAATGGCCGTCGTCGTCGAACGCAGCCTGCATGCCGATTTCATGGAGCAGTTCAAGGTCACGCCGGATGTCTTCGCCGCAACGCCGATGACACCCGCCACCCATCACTACACCAGCTATCTGCTGTCGACTGCCTGGAGCGCGCCGTATCCGGTGGTGCTGGCCAGCCTGCTGCCGTGCTTCTGGATTTACGCCGAGATCGGCAGCGATATCGTCGGCCGCGCCGCGCCGAACAACCGTTACCAATCGTGGATCGATACCTATGCGGGCGAAGAATTCCATGCCGCCGTACGCGCCGTGATCGCGACCATCGATCGCGTCGCCGCCTCCGCTAGCGAGGAAACCCGCAACGAAATGCACAAGGCCTATACGCGCGCTGCACAGTTGGAATGGATGTTCTGGGATTCGGCCTATCGCCGCGAACAATGGCCGGTCTGAAGCACTGACGATCGACGAAATTTGCATCAACATCAAAAAGCCCGGCATCGCCATAGCGAGCCGGGCTTTTTGTCCACTGTGCCAGGACAGCTGAATTCGCTATGATGGTTCATGCAGACTAATCAATTTGCATCCTTCCATCAATCACGCAACGGAGGCACCACATGGACGAAGAAGCATTCAACACCAGCATGCGCAAATTCCTGAAGATGGTCGGCGTCAGCTCGCAGAAGGAAATCGAAACG
>DATDLO010000250.1:0-2881 GCA_036519215.1 Oxalicibacterium sp. | reverse complement strand
AATTTCCTCCGTCCGCGTACGGCAAGGCAGGATGCCGGCCAGCGTGGCGAAGACGCGGCCTGCGGCTATCTTCAACAGCGCGGCCTTGTCCTGGTCGAGCGCAATTTTCGCTGCAAGGGCGGTGAGATCGATCTGATCATGCAGGAAGGCGACGTGCTGGTATTCGTCGAAGTACGCCTGCGTGCCGATCGCAGCCATGGCGGTGCGGCTGCCAGCGTGACGCCGGCCAAGCAGCGCAAACTGATTCTCGCCGCCCAGCACTATCTGCAGCGTTACCGGATGCCGCCGGCCTGCCGCTTCGATGTGATCGCCATCGACGGCAGTGAAACGACATGGATCCGGGATGCGATTGCGACGTGAGCAGCTTGCGTTATCTGCACTTCGATCCGGTTTTGTAAAGATTGGTAACGGTCTGTGCATGATGGCTGCTCTATAATCCGGTACACCATGAATACGCAACGCATCCTCAGTCATTTCCACGAAAGCGCCGAATTGAAGATCCAGTCGGCGGCGCTACTGTCGCATGCGATCGAAGAGGCGGTGGAACTAATGTTTGCCGCCCTGTCTAACGGAAGCAGGATTCTCGCGTGCGGCAACGGCGGTTCGGCCGCCGATTGCCAGCATTTTTCGGCGCAGCTGGTAGGGCGCTTCGAACGCGAACGATTGCCGCTGCCGGTCCTGGCGCTGACGACCGATACCTCGATACTGACCGCCATCGGCAATGACTACAGCTATCAGGAAATCTTCAGCAAGCAGGTGCAAGCCTTCGGCCAGCCCGGCGACGTGCTGCTGGCGCTGTCGACATCCGGCAATTCGGCCAACATCGTCGCGGCCATCGATGCTGCGCTGGAGCGCGACATGCGCGTCGTTGCGCTGACCGGAAAAGGCGGCGGCGCGATCGGCAAACTGCTTACCGACGCAGATGTCCACATCTGCGTTCCCCATGACCGCACGGCCCGTATCAAGGAAGTGCATTTATTGACCTTGCATTGTCTGTGCGACGGCATTGACGTTGCACTCTTCGGAGGAGATGAACATGATTGACCTGAATCGTTACCTTGTCGCGGCACGCCGCCCGCTTGCGCTGGCATTGATTGTCGGCGCTGCAACCATCAGTCTGCAGGGCTGCTTCGCCCTCGTGGCCGGCGGCACGGTGGCGGGTACGCTGGCTGCGACCGACCGTCGCACGCTGGGTGCGCAAACCGAAGACAAGGCCATCGTGGTCAAGGGCGAAAGCCGCATTCCTGGCGTGGCAGGGCCGAACGATCACGTCAACGTGACGGCTTTCAACCGCAAGGTGTTGCTGACCGGCGAGGTGCGCGACGAGTCGGCGAAGGCCGCAGCCGAGCGTGAGGCCGCTTCCATCGAAGGCGTGCAATCCGTCGTCAACGAACTGGCGATCCTCGGTCCGTCCAGCTTCACGTCGCGCTCGAATGACGCGCTGATCACCGGCAAGGTCAAGGCCTCGTTCGTCGACGACAAGGCGTTGTATTCGAACGCATTCAAGGTCACGACCGAGCGTGGCATCGTCTACCTGATGGGCCGCGTGACGCAGTCCGAAGGCGACCGTGCTGCCGAGATCGCGCGTGGCGTCAGCGGCGTGGTGAAAGTCGTCAAGATCTTCGAATACATCAGCGACGAAGAATATCGCCAGCTGACGACAACGCCGGATACGTCGAACAAGCAGGGCACGCAACAGTAAGCCAACGGCTCGCAGAAACGAAAAGACCGCACAGTGTGCGGTCTTTTTTCATGGCGGCCGGATGCCTTCCGGCTATCTGACTATAATGGGACGCATCTGTCTTCCGACCCGGATTTTCGAACATGTCCGCTTCCATCGTCTCCCGCAGCTGGTTCAGGATTCTGCTGGCGCTTGCCCTCGTGGCGATCGTCGCCGTCGGCTATCTGTCGGTGACGAAGAAGGAAACGATTCCGGACGTGACTTTCGTCGACCTGCAGGGGCAGAAGATCACGTCGCAGGATTTGCGCGGCAAGGTGGTGATGATCAATTTCTGGGCGACGTCCTGCACGACCTGCGTGAAGGAAATGCCGGAGATGGTCGAGACCTACAACAAGTACAGGGCGGCCGGCCTGGAATTCATCGCGGTGGCGATGGCCTATGATCCGCCCAACTATGTGCTCAACTTCGTCGAGACGCGCAAGCTGCCGTTCACGGTGGCGCTGGATACGCAGGGCGGCCTGGCGAAATCCTTCGGCGACATCCAGTTGACGCCGACCACGCTGGTGATCGACAAGCGCGGCCAGGTGCTCAAGCGTTACATCGGCGAGCCGGACTTTGCGGCGCTGCATCGCCTGCTGGAAAAGGAACTGGCGGCCTGAACGTCAGCCGTTCGGCTGTTTTTTTGCCGCTATCCCGCCGTTATTTCATCGCTACCCCGCCGTTATTTCATCGCGTTTTCATCGCATATGCGTTGCTTACCGCATCGCCTTCCGGCCGCCGCTGACGCGTTCGATACCGGCCAGATCCTGCCAGCTTTGTACATCCTCGAATCCCGCTTCCATCAATAGCTGACGTACGGTCGCTGATTGATCGTATCCATGTTCCATCAACAGCCAGCCGTTCGGCTGCAGATAGGTGCTTGCGTGGCGGCACAGCGTGCGTAGTGCGGACAAGCCATCCGCATGATCGGTCAAGGCATCGACCGGTTCGAAGCGCAGGTCGCCCGCAGAAAGATGTGCATCGCCGGCGACGATATAGGGCGGATTGGAAACTATCAGGTCGAAGCGTTCGTCGGCCTGCAAGGCCGAAAACCAGTCACTCCCGCGAAAACGGACGGTGCAGCGATTGCGATCGGCGTTGTGCCGGGCGACGCCCAGCGCTTCCTCGCTGATGTCGAGCGCGGCGACGCTGACATCGGGG
>DATDLO010000249.1:0-3283 GCA_036519215.1 Oxalicibacterium sp. | reverse complement strand
TGCGCGTCGAGCACCAGTTGTTCAACTGCGCGGTGGTGGTGGCGGAAGGCCGCGTGCGCGGCGTCGTGCCCAAGACCTATCTGCCGAACTACGGCGAATTCTACGAGGCGCGGCAGTTCAATTCCGGCGACTGCACCAATGTGCAACGCATCACGCTGCTGGGGCAGGAAGTGGATTTCGGCGCATCGCTGCTGTTCGACGTGAAAAACATTTCGCTGCTACGCTTCCACGTCGAGATCTGCGAAGACGTCTGGGTGCCGATCCCGCCGTCGTCGTTTGCCGCGCTGGCCGGCGCGACGGTGCTGCTCAACCTGTCGGCATCGAACATCGTGATCGGCAAGTCCGGCTACCGGCATCAACTGGTGTCGCAGCAGTCGGCGCGCTGCCTGGCGGCCTATCTGTATTCATCGGCCGGCATGGGCGAATCGACGACGGACATGGCGTGGGACGGTCAGTCGCTGATCTGCGAGAACGGCGAGCTGCTGGCCGAGTCCGAGCGCTTCGCCGACGAATCGCATCTGATCCATGCGGACATCGACCTCGACCGCCTGTCGTCGCAGCGCATGCACCAGACGACCTTCGGCCAGTCGGTGCGCCGGCATGCAGACGAAGTGGCGCGCTTCCGCACGATTGCGATGGAAATCCCGGTCGATGTCGACGGCAAGCTGCCGCTGCAGCGCAAAGTGGCACGCTTCCCGTATGTGCCGGCCGATGCGCGCAACCGCGATGCGCGTTGCGAAGAGGTCTACAACATCCAGGTGCAGGCGCTGATGCAGCGGCTGGCATCTTCCGGCCTGAAAAAAGTCGTCATCGGTGTTTCCGGCGGGCTGGATTCGACCCACGCGCTGCTGGTCTGCGCCAAGACGATGGACCGGCTCGGCCTGCCGCGCGCGAACATTCTTGCCTACACGATGCCGGGTTTCGCCACCAGCGAACGTACGCTGCTGCAGGCGCGGCAACTGATGGAAGCGGTCGGCTGTACGGCGCAGGAAATCGACATCCGGCCCAGCTGCATGGCGATGCTGAAGGATCTCGGCCATCCGTATGCGTCGGGCGAGGAAGTCTATGACATCACCTTCGAAAACGTGCAGGCGGGCGAGCGCACCAATCACCTGTTCCGGCTGGCCAACCATAACCAGGCCTTCGTCATCGGCACCGGCGACCTGAGCGAGCTTGCGCTGGGCTGGTGCACCTATGGCGTGGGCGACCACATGTCGCATTACAACGTCAACGCCAGCGTGCCGAAAACGCTGATCAGCCATCTGGTGCGCTGGGTGGCGGAGAAGGGCGAGATCGGTACGGCCGGCGCCGACGTATTGTTGCGCGTGCTGGATACCGACATCAGCCCGGAACTGGTGCCGGGCAAATCCAGTGGCGCGCCAGAACAGAAGACCGAAATGGTGATCGGCCCGTATGAACTGCAGGATTTCAACCTGTATCACGTGCTGCGCTTCGGCTTCGCGCCGAGCAAGATCGCCTTCCTCGCGCTGCACGCGTGGGGCGACAGGGAAAAGGGTGCATGGCCGGAAGGCGAACATGTGGCGCGGCGGCAGTACGAACTGACCGACATCAAGAAAAACCTGGCGATCTTCCTCGACCGTTTCTTCCGCCAGAGCCAGTTCAAGCGTTCCTGCATTCCGAACGGACCCAAGGTCGGTTCCGGCGGTTCACTATCGCCGCGCGGCGACTGGCGCGCACCCAGCGATTCGGAATCGAAGGTCTGGCTGGCCGATCTGGCCAATGTGCCGGACTGAGCGAGCTGAATAACCCAAGTCTTCGCGAATGCGGCAAACAAGCGCACAATAGCGTCAGGTTGGCACTGCAACACCGGGCTGCCGGTACCATCAAATCAAGGAGTTTCAATGAAACAGATCACAGCCATCATCAAGCCTTTCAAACTCGACGAAGTGCGCGAAGCGCTGGCGGAAGTGGGCGTCACCGGCCTGACCGTGACCGAAGTCAAGGGCTTTGGCCGCCAGAAAGGACATACCGAACTGTACCGCGGTGCCGAATATGTCGTGGACTTCCTGCCGAAGGTAAAGGTCGAGGCCGTGGTGGACGACAGCGTGCTGGAGCAGGCAGTGGATGCGATCATCAAGGCGGCGCGCACCGGCAAGATCGGCGACGGCAAGATTTTCGTGCGCGCGGTCGAACAGGTCATTCGCATCCGTACCGGCGAAGTCGGCAGCGAGGCCGTCTGACGCGGTTGACGGTGCAATGAAAACGGAACGGGCCGGCATTGCCGGCCCGCTTCATTTGTCGTGTCGAATCCGATGCGCGGAGCGGCAGGGAAATCGATGAACGGCGATCAACTCGCCTGCAGCAGCACGATCAGTGCGCCGGCGCCGCCATCTGCGGCACGCGCCTGACAGAAGGCGATCACTTCTTCCTTCTGCACCAGCCAGTTGCGCACCTTGCTCTTCAGCACGGGCGTCTTGTTGACCGATCCCAGTCCCTTGCCATGGATGATGCGCACGCAACGCAAGCCGCGTTTGGCTGCATTGCGCAGGAATTCTCCCAATGCATCGCGTGCTTCGTCGGTGCGCATGCCGTGCAGATCGAGTTGTGCCTGGATTACCCAGTGGCCGCGGCGCAGCTTGCGCACCACGTCCGGGCCGATGCCGGTACGAGCATAACTGAGTGCTTCGTCGGTATCGAGCAGCGAATCGATGGTGAATTCGTCGGATAGCGATTCGCGCAGCGCCGCCTGTTCGTCGGCCAGATGCTGGCGCGGAATCGGTTGCGGGCGCGGCAGGGTGAGGTCGGCCTTGCCGGCGGTCTTCAGCGGCGCGATGTCGCCGATGCTGCGGCGGAACAGGTCGGCTTCCACCTGCGCTTCCTGTTCGGCGCGCAGTCGTTCGGCTTCGGCCAGACGGCGTGCTTCTTCCTGCTTCTTCAGGTCCTTGTGCAGGGATTTGAGTCCGGCGAAATCCTTGAGCGGGTCAGGCATGATGCCCTCCTGATCGAAGATAGGTGACGAAGATGCGGGACGCGGCGTTGGCCGCGTCCGGGCAAGTTACTCCTGGCTTTCCAGATAGCGCTGTGCGTCCAGCGCGGCCATGCAGCCGGTACCGGCGCTGGTGATGGCCTGGCGATAGACGTGATCCTGCACATCGCCGGCGGCGAATACGCCCGGCACGCTGGTCGACGTCGCCATGCCTTCGAGACCGGTCTTGGTCTGGATGTAGCCGTTATGCATGTCCAGCTGGTCGATGAAGATGTCGGTGTTCGGCTTGTGGCCGATCGCGATGAAGACGCCGTGCACAGGCAACTCGGTAACCTT